>PUOI01000339.1 GCA_003552765.1 Candidatus Hydrogenedentota bacterium
CGAAAAGGTCGCCTCCCCGCGGGAAAAGCTGTTCGAAGCGCCGGGGTTCGAGGCGGTACACCAGATCACCATGTGTGGCTTCAATGCGGATGTATCCCGGACCGCCGGGTTCAGGGCGGCTCGCCAGTAGCGTCAATTCTTCCGGGTTGCCGGCAAGGCGAATATCGGCCCGGAAGGGGGCATCATCCACTCCCCAATCGCCACTGGGATCCACCACGTCCTCTGCCTGCAGGCCGCCCATGGCCCGCAATATGGTGTCGATGCCCTCGTCCCGCACGGGCGCGCCAGGTCCGCCCTCGGCAAGCGTCCACTCATGGGTTGGGGTTTCGATGTGATCCTGCGGTCCCATGGGTTGGGCAGGCTGGTCCGGGGCCATATCGAAGCCGGGCTGCATGCCCTGGGGTTCTTCCTCGTCATCCGGAGCAAACAACTCCAGGTTCTCGATGTCCACGGGCATTTCGTGTTCCTGCGCGGCAAAGCCCACGGCCGCGCCCTCGGCGGCATCCGAAATGACGCGGTCTCCCGGAAAATCTCTTGCGGCCTCGTCCTCGGGCTGCTCCTCTTCGCCGGACTCACGCCTGAGAAGCAGCCGTTTGTCGGGCATCGTCAGTTCGATCGCTTCCACCTCGTCCGGATCCAGCGCGAGCAGTTCACGGTCCAGCCACGTCTGGTGAGAAGGCGCCGCCTCGGGGCCAGCGACGCCGGCTTCCGCGCGCAAATCCAAGCCGGCGGCGTACACGGCGTCGTCCCCGGCTCGCGTGACAAACACGGTCTGAGGACTCGCCACCCGCCCACTCTTGATGTGAAAAGCTGGTTCTTCGCTTCCGGCATAGCCTTCAACATGGAAGGCCTCCTGCGCCTGCAAACCGTAGGGCTCGCGATCGCCGTCCTCCGGGGCAGAAGCGCGGTATTGACCTTCCAAGTCCGTCAACGTAGCAATAAAAGCGGCGATTTCATTGTCATTGGCGGGCGCGTCATAGCGGGAAGCCAACTTCCAGGCGTCATCGGCGCCATCGCGCGCCAGCACAACCCGCTCCTCGGGATACGCGCCGCTGTACAACTCAAGCCGCATGAGGTTCTCGGCATCAACGTCCGCCGGCACAAGATCAATGATGCGTGCGGCCTCCCGAATATCCACGGGCTCGTGTTGCGCGACACGGTATACCGCCACGGCCGCCAAAATCACCAGAATAACCACCAAGGGAATGAGTTTCTTGAACGTCATAGCGCGTTATTCTCCACGGGCCCCGTTGGGCCGTTGAATCATCATCCTAGCCTGCAACCGAGGCGCGTTCACCGCCCCATCAACATACTACTGGAACTTCATCGTGTAGGCGTAACGCCCGCGGCGCCGCGCCAAGGCGCTGGCCAGACCGGCGCACGCGATGGCCGCGTTCACGGCGATGAAGTTGATGAACCGCCAGAAGGTGCGCTGAGCGGCGGATGGCGTTTCGATGGTCCGGTCAATGGGATGCGCGCCCCGGACATGAACGATCTGTTCGCCCAGCGTGACCGCGTCGACACTGTTCAAGATGAGGTCCAAATTGTTGCCAGCGCCGAGAAAGTGGTCCCGGAACATCTCGGAACAACCCAGCAGAATCAGCGTATTCTCGTCACCTGCGCTGTTGTTGGGGTTCCCGTCTCCCCCCGGATTCGAGAACGGCCCCTGGTCGTGGCCATGATCGTGATCATGGTCGTGGTCATGCATGGGCGCATCCGGTGACGGCGGCGAATCTGGCCAAGGAGGGGGCTCCTCGCCGTCGAAGACATCGGGAAACGTCCCGGATATGTAGGCCATGAGGGGGTATTGGTTCAATCCGGTTTCGGGCGGCTCCAGGGTAATCTGCGTGGGGGAGGCCACCTTCCACGCGCGCTGGCTGGTGGTCATCAACACACGGGCGTCGAGTCCGTGCTCGCTGAGTTGATCCGGATCAATATCCAGCGCCGAACCCCAAACATAGAAGACGTTCGACAGCCGGTTCGTGATCGACCACTCTCTATCCATCGAGGACGAATGAACCCGGATGTGCAACGGCGCGTCCACCTCCTGATGCGCGCCCGTGAGCTGGGAGATGAGGTCCTGGGCTTGGATGCTCAGAGGGAAGTGGATGGAATCCATTAGGATGTCGCGGTCCACTTGAATCCCGTAGTGGGCCAACAGTTCATTGACTTGCGGATTCTCATCGCGCTTATGCAGCCGCACGCCGCCCTGGGTGGGCTCGTACTCGAATTGGTAGTTCTGCACGGCCATGACAACCGGTATGCCCTCGTTCAACACCCGGTTGATCTCCCACCGCTGGCGTTCGTTCAACTCACGGGGATTGAGCACCAGCAGGGTGTCGAAGCGCTCCGGCAAAGGACTTTCCGCCGTGATATCGACCCGCTCCACCTCATAGCGTTCGTACTCCAACACCTGCTGAAGCGATTGAAAGGGGTCCTCTGTGTCGGGAACTTGCTGCCCCATCTGTTCGAGCATCTGCCGGGTTTGCGCATCGATGTGGACGGCCTCTTCGGGGGCCGCCATGGCGATGACCGGCATTTCCTCCCGGGCCATCTTGTGCGCCGTGCTCACGATGCGGTATTCGAGATCGGGAAGGTTCTCAGGCACGATCTGCGGGATGAATTCCTCCTCTCTATCGCGGTAAGCGATACCGACGCTGGAGTAAATCATTTGCGTGGAGACTTGGTCTTCGTCAATGGTCTGCACGCCGAACGGCCGCACGCCGCGTTCATACATCCTTTCCCGCAGGGACGCCTCATCGTCGCGTTCTTCCTCTTCCACTATCTGGGCGCCATCCAGGGCCTCCGATGCGTCCCCGGCTTCCAAGCCGCGCGGGGTCGTGTCGAAACCTTCGCCCGCCATCAGCGGCACCGTTGAGTATTCGACCATGCCGCCGCTGGCCACGCGGAGTTCCTCCAGCTTATCGGTGATATCGCGTTCAAGGGTGGCGTAGGCGGTGGGCATGTTCTCGCGCGGGGTGATGTACACCCGCACCTGAAGCGGCGTGTCGAGTTCGCGCAGCATCTCCGCCGACGCCTCGGAGACCGTGTGGATCTTGTCCTCGGTCCAATCGAACCGGCCCATGCTTTGACCGCCGATCAGCCAGTTGAAGAGTAGGCCGATGCACACGCACAGTCCCACCGCCGCGCTGAAGGTGGTCCGCATGCCGGGCCGGTTTCGTCCCTCGATATAGAGAATGTTGAGGAATAGAAAGAGGGTGGTCCATGCAGCGAAGTAGAGAATGTCCACCACCTCGACCACGCCGCGCGTGAACGCGTTGTAGTGATCAATCACGCCGGCCACTTGAGCGAGGAAGGTCCCCAAGCGGGGCACGAGTCCGTCAATGTAGGCCGCGGCGAAGTTCGTGCCTAAGAGGAAGATCAGGAAACACGCCAGCAGCGTGACCACGAAGGCGACGATCTGGTCCTTGCAAAACCCGGAAAAGAAGATGCCGATGGCCAGGAAATACGCGCCAAGCAGCAACGTGCCCAGATACCCGCTCAGGATTACGCCAAAATCCGGCTCGCCCAGCACGGTGAGCATGATGGGCACGGTCACCGTCGCGCACAAGGTGATCACGAAGAAGGCCAGACAGGCGAGAAACTTGCCCAGCACCAGCTCCGTGGCCCGCATGGGAAAGGTGAGGAGCATCTCCCATGTGTTTTCCTTGCGTTCCTCGGCCCAAACCCGCATCGTGACCGCGGGGATAAACACGCACAACAGCATGGGCAAATTCGAGAAATAGGCCCGCATATTGGCGACGGGATGGGCAAAGAACGTCGCCATGTACAATCCCACGCTGATTGCGAGGAATACGATCATGAAGATGTAACCGATGGGCGACTTGAAGAACGCCGCCAAGTCGCGCCGGAATATTGTGAAAACGTTCTTCATTGAGTGATTACCCTCTGTGTGACCGGGCGTCAACGGCCGCGGGTTGCTCGGCCGGTTTCGTCAAGGCTAGGAATGTTTCTTCCAGACTTAGCGGTTTGTCCCTCAATTCACGCAGGGTCCAGTTGTGACCATGGGCGAGTTCCGCTGCCTCCCGCCACGGTTCACTGCCAGCCCTCGCCTGAAGAACGAACGAGTTGTAGCCGTCGTGACTGTCCACGAGTTCGACGCGCGTCACGCTATCAAGGTTTGCCAACGCCCGCTTGGCCTCTTCGGCCGGGGCTTGAAGGGTGACCTGAGCACGTTCGGCGGTCTTGGCCCGCTCGCGCAAGTCTTCAAGCGAACCATCGGCCACGATTCGGCCCCGGTTGATGATGACGATACGGTCGGCGGTGGCCTCCACTTCTTGCAGGATGTGGGTGGAGAGAATCACCGTCTTGCCCTTGGCCAATTCCTTGATGAGGTGGCGCACCTCGAGAATCTGGTGCGGATCAAGCCCGGACGTGGGTTCGTCGAGGAGAATGATATCGGGATCATGGATAAGCGCCTGAGCCAGCCCCGTGCGCTGTTTATAGCCTTTGGACAGTTCCCGGATGATCTTCCGGTACATGGGGCGCAGGGCGCACGCGTCAAGCACGGCATCTATCCGTTCGCGGAGTTGCTTCCCGCGCAGACCGCGCGCTCGGGCGACAAAGTGGAGGTACTCGCGCACTTCCATGTCCATGTATAAGGGCAGAATCTCG
>PUOI01000064.1 GCA_003552765.1 Candidatus Hydrogenedentota bacterium
GAGCGAGACGAGGGTGGAGCGGGGCTGGGTCATGCAGGACTCCTTCCGTGGAATCTGATTTGCCCAAAGGCTACCGCGGCGCCGCCGAGCGTTCAAGCAATGTGGGTGTCCCGGCGTTCCCTTCCGTGGAATCTGATTTGCCCAAAGGCTACCGCGGCGCCGCCGAGCGTTCAAGCAATGTGGGTGTCCCGGAGTGGCTCGGGCTGCGAAAAGGCTACCGGGGCGGCGCTCGGCGTTCAAGCCATGTGGGTGTCCCGGAGAGTCTGCCATTCGACATCACGGCATACGCCGCGACATCGACCGCAAACACCCCGGCCAACTGTTCCATGCGCGAGACGATCCAGCCGCGCCGATGCTCAAAGTTGCGCCCGGTGGCCAGATCCTCGCCACACAAATACGCCCGGCGCACACGACGGGAGATCACGTGGTACCAGGGCGTGGCATCCAGGCTGACCAGGGCCGAGCGAGGGTAGGGCATGGCGGGTCTCCGAGGTCGGAGCAGCATCAATATGACTTCCGCAGAGAATGGCAGAAGCGGGCGGCGGGTTCGATCGGAGTGAGTGTCCAAATTGTTCTTCAACGAAAACCATTCAGAAGGCGATTCTGACCGCTCAGGCGCCAAGGTCGCATCAAACTATTAGCATTCCCGAGCGCATGGTCTAGCATCACGGATACCGGAACATCGTTCTCAATTACCTAGGGCCAGTCTTGATGGATAGGAAAGGGCATCTCCCGCCTGCCACCTCGCCTCTCGGTTTCACGCTGGTGGAGCTTATGGTGACCCTCGCAATCTTGGCAATAATCGCTACGATTGGCGTGCCTTCGTTCCAGCGCCTCATTGCTGATTATCGTGTGAGCGCTCAAGCAAATAGCGTTCAAGGACTTCTGCAGTTCGCACGATCAGAGGCTGTGAAACGCAGGGAGAATGTCGCTGTGTGTCTTAAGGCGGGAGTTTTCGAAGTGCGCATTGGGTCCTGCGACGACGGCTCGGCGCCCTTGCGCGTACTTCCTCTGAATCATCGGGTGACGTTGGACGGTTTCAATAATGCGCCGGGGATTACGTATGCCCCATCTGGGTTTCTCACGGATTCCCCACCCACTTTGACGTTCGGGGCAGAAATGGCCAGCGATCGGTCAATTTGCATAATGCGATCTGGCTTCTCTGATGTATCTTTCGATTGCAGCTCTTGAGACATCGGGAGGGTATTAAGATGTCTGCAGTGCGTTCGCGATCACCCAACGGATTCGCGCTACTCGAGGTTCTTGTCGCGCTCTTAATTGTCGGTGTAGGGATGCTTGGAATTGCCGCGTTGGTTTTGTTCTCGATGCGTGCATCGTTCGAGTCTGGATTGCAAACATACGCGGCCTTGTTA
Source organism: Candidatus Hydrogenedentota bacterium (assembly GCA_003552765.1). GTDB lineage: Bacteria > Hydrogenedentota > Hydrogenedentia > Hydrogenedentales > SLHB01 > SKRY01. Next base: position 1,374 of record PUOI01000064.1, read on the forward strand.
GCCGTGGACGCGCACGAAACCGCCTGGCTTGCCGCCCATACTATCGACCAAGGCGACAATCCGGATTGCGAAGAGATAGGTGATGACATTGGGTCCCTGATTAACCTCGACCGGTTCTTACCGGATATGACAATCCCTGGCCTTAATGCCGACATCTCGGGCATTTACCCTGAGTGCATCCTTGAAGTGAGTTGGGGTGAAGATGGACATGAAGAGGAAGCAGGCGATTCAGCCTTTGGAGTTGTCGGTCAGATGGCGAGGTTCGGTGGGGAATCAGGAGGCACATTCATTCACCGATTCATCATTCCGGCTGTCGACTGAGGGGGCTGCTGATGAGCTTCTCCGCTAAGCAGGCCGGCGTCTCCCTGATCGAACTCATGATCGCCATGGTTATGGGGCTCATTATCATTGGAGGCGTGACCGTAGTCTTTGTCAACGCTGCTGCCAGTTTCAACGTGAAACGAGACTTGGACCGAAGCCAAGAGAACCTCCGGTTTGTGGCGAACTATCTTTTACATGAAATGCGACAGGCAACGCGTATCTACCAAGAAGGCCTTGATCAAGCTTGGCCTGCGATCTCGGTAACCAACAATGGTGATGCAGGGGAAGCCATCACCGTTCGCTATCCTGTGTCGGTTGCCGGAAATGCTGTCCATTGTGACGGGAGTCCCGTAGTATCCATGGGAGTTGATTCATTGGAAAAGCGCTTTTCGGTTACCGAGGATGGGATGTTGCGGTGCGAATCATGGACGCGAGCAGGACAAACCCTAAGTTCCATCAGTGACGCGATAATAGCGTCGGGACTCCTCAGTCTGCGGGTAGTCGAATGGATTGAGTCGCCTGTGCGTCCGCATGCCTACGAGCTATGCACATACACTGACCTTGATGCCCGGGAGTCGGGGAGCATTCCTGCTGATTGCACCAATTTGGGCGATTACCGAGAGGGGCTTGGGCTCGTAGGTGTCCGTGTGGCTATGGGATTGGAAAACGTTGGGGGCGCACCTTTTGGTCTGGTTACCACAGTGGCCTTTCGTAATTCGGTATTGGAGTGGTTTACTCGGCCAGAGAGATGGGAAGGCATTAGTGGTTGAGGAAAAGCTATGAGAGTGCAATCGCAAATCACGAAAAAGACGCAGGAAGGCTTCGTTCTCGCAGTCGCTTTAATCCTGCTAGTAATCTTGACTGTCGTCGGGATCGCTGCGATGCAGAGCGGTGTTCTGCAGGAACGGATGGCAGTGAACCAAGTTCAGGCGCATGGATCGTTTCTCGACTCGGAACAGCGTGTGTGGGACTCCGCCGCCTGCATTCGGGCACAGTACTGGGATGAGGCAAACGACAAGATGCGAGCTGATCGCCCTACCAAGCAACAGGTGCAAGGCAACTGCGGGCAGGGCGGAACAGAGCTAAGGGGCGGCGCGGAAGGGGCAAGTGTGGTTTGGGTTGTGCCCGACGCTGATGATCCGAGCAAGTCTTACTACGAAGTCAGTGCGGAAGAGGATACATTCTCCGCTGGGGCGGTGACTCCGATCGTGCTCAGAATTCGCGTTCCAGGTGCAACACCGGATGGAGGGTTTCCGGGCTTCCCACGGCTTTCCCCTTATGTTTGTTTCGGGGAGAACTGCGAAATGAGTCGTGCCCCAGGCCGGTCAAGTCCGACTGCTGATGGTTTTAATCGATTGTTTCCCAATTTCGAAGATAATGCGAACTGTGGAGCGAGAGGCAATAACAGGCCTGTTGTGGATGATGAGGTCGAACTGGCGGTGCCAGGCTTGGTAATGCCAGAGGGTACTATAAAGGGCAATCTGTCAGAGGGAACGGACCCCGATGCTACGCCGGCGGCCGACGTCACCACGAGCCATGATCCGGCGATCTACGATGACCCATCATATTATGATGAGTACCCCCTTACCTACACAAATGAAGCCGGGGAAACAACAGATTTTGGCCCAGAGGACTACAAAGGCTACGTAGACCGGCTCATTCAGTCAGTGCTTGAAAGGGTGACCAATACTGACGGCAGCCATAAGCAGGGAGTTAAGACCGGCAACCTCGAATTGGAAGGATACGAGACCGGGGTGTTTATTGCGGAGGAAGGCGACACGATTACCCTGTCTAGCGGTGCAGATGCTGCGGCTGGAGGTGTGATTATCCTTGATGGAGGCACGCTGGACGTCACTGGTAATCAATGTTTTGCTGGTGTGGTACTATATCGGAATAGTGGGATCATAACGAGCGCGCGCGGTACGAGCGCGTTTCTTGGTACAGTGATTGGATACTCGGGGTTTAATGACGACAGGAATGACGAAACCGCTCGAGTAATGGATCCTCGCCTAAACGGGACGCCTTCTTTCTATTTCAGTGATCAAGCGATCCTTACCGCGGAGGAGGTGATAGCAGATTTCGAAGGTGGACAGTACTTTGAAATGGTCGAATGGCATCTGCCTGTTAGGAGACTGCAGTGACTGATTCTCTTGAGAGGCGACAGACTAGGGGTTTTACGCTGATAGAGTTAATGGTCGTAATCGCGATCATTGGGATTCTCGCCGCAATTGCTTATCCATCTTATGTTCGATACGTGGAGAGAACGCAGTTTAATGACGGAAGGGCAGGGTTGATGGCCGCCGCCCAATCCCTGGAGCGGTGTTACGTCACGAATATGTCCTATGAGGATTGTCTAGACGCTGGACAGTCGCCAGAGGGTTTTTACGACATCTCTGAGCCAGTTGTGACTGGCGCAGGCCAGCGATACACGATCACGGCTACCGGGAGAGCCGGACGAGTCGCGGGTCCGCCCTGTGACGAAATCACGTTAAACCAGGCGGGTATTATGGACCAAGGTGATTGTCCCCATTAGACGAGTAAGAGGTGAGGATGTGGGGTTGCCGGGGCGCCAGTAGAAGATCGTTGGTGCCTTTGGGTGGCGTCATTTTGGTGCGGTTAGAGCTTGCGAATTAACCGGGCCCGTCGGCGGCTGACTGGCACGTGCGTAAGCGCGTCCCGAAAAGAAAGGTAGTATTGTCCGGGTGGTCGAGTTTCAACCCCCGCCACCGCCTCCTTCACGACCAAACACCCCCGATGCACCCGCACCACCGAGTCCCCCAACCGCTCCTCCAACTCCCGCAACGAAGCATCCACAAACCCCTCCACCCGCGCCGACCGCGCCATCACATACCCATCCTCCGCCACAAAACAATCAATCTCATCCAACGGCACCAACTGCTCCCGCCGCCCAATCTTCACCC
>PUOI01000296.1 GCA_003552765.1 Candidatus Hydrogenedentota bacterium
CTCCGCGCACAAGCGTTACATCGGCCGCCACCTCCAACTCTTGGCCGTTGCACTCCACCAGCGCCGTCTTGGCGCCAAGGGTGAGCAGGCGGCGAATGGCCTGGGACTCGGTCGAACAAACCTTTCGCACGGCGTTTTTGGATTAATAAGGGCGTTTCCCGGCCCGCTTCTTGGGGAAGCGGGGTTTCCATGACGCAGGGGTCAGTGGAAGTCGCGGCTTTGGGGAGTGGCGGGGCCGGCGTCGAGGTTGGGGATCCAGAGTTTGTGGGCGATGAGGTGGACGACGCCAGCTTCGGCCTGGATCTTGCCGGATACGCCAAGGAATGAGGCCGTTTTCACTAGAAGTTCGTGTTTTCGGTATACATTCTCCCACACCACGACATTGACGAAACCGGTCTCGTCTTCCAGGGTCATGAAGACCACGCCGTTGGCCGTGCCGGGGCGTTGGCGGCAGATGACGAGGCCGGCGTAATGCGCGCGGCGGCCGTTGGGTAATTCGCGCACTTCGGCGGCGTCTGGCAGGCCGCGCGCGGCGAGCTGATCGCGTAAGGGGGCGAGGGGATGGCCCAGGGCGCTGTGGCCGGTGGCGGCATAGTCCCAGCGGATGGCCTCGAAGGCGCCGAGCGGCTCAAGGGCGACGGACGGCTCGGGCGTGTCGAGGGGGAGATGGGTTTCGTCTTCGGCCACGTGGCCCAAGCTTTCCCAAAACGCCTGACGCCGGCCGGGTTCGAGGCTCGCCAAGGCCCCGCTTTCGGCCAAACGTTTGAGGCTGCCTTGGTCCAGGCGGGCGCGGCGGGCGAGGTCGTCAATGGAACGCAAGGGGCTGCTGTTTCGCGCGGCGATGACGCGCTGGGCGGCGTCTTTGCTTAATCCCTTTACGTACATGAGCCCGATCCGGACGGCGAAGCTGGACATCCCACTTAGTCCCCCTTCAAAGGGGGAATCTCCTTGTTTCCCTTCACAAGATACATCCCCCTGGCCCCCTTCCACGAAGGAATCGTTGGCCGTTTGTTCTGTTTCCGCGGGCTCCAGCGTACATTCCCACTCGCTTGCTTGCGCATCGGCGGAGCGCACGATCACGCCGTGGCGCTTGGCCTCTTCGATGAGCGTTGCGGGGCTGTAGAAGCCCATGGGCTGAGCGTTGAGCAGGGCGCAGAGGTAGGCGGCGGGATAATGGCATTTGAGCCAGGCCGTGGCGTAGGCGATGAGGGCGAAGCTGGCGGCGTGGCTTTCGGGAAAGCCATATTCTCCAAAGCCGCGTATCTGCTCGAAGACTTGTTCGCCGAACGTTTCGGGGATCCCCTTGGCGACCATGCGGGAGATCAGCCGGCTGCGGTGCTTTTCGAGTTGGCCGGCCTTGCGCCAAGCCGCCATGTCGCGCCGCAATTGGTCGGCCTCGCCGGGGGTGTAGTCGGCGGCGGCGATGGCGAGCTGCATGACTTGCTCTTGAAACAAGGGCACGCCCAAGGTCTTTTTGAGGATCGGTTCCAGGCTTGGGTGGGGATACGTTACGGACTCCTCTCCGTTGCGCCGCCGCAAGTAGGGGTGCACCATGCCGCCCGTGATGGGACCGGGGCGGACGATGCTCACCTCGATGACGAGGTCGTAGTAATTGCGCGGTTTGAGGCGCGGCAGCATGGCCATCTGGGCGCGGCTTTCAATTTGGAACACGCCGGCGGTGTCGCCCGCGCGGATCATCTCGAAGGTGGGCTCGTCGTCCGATGGAATTCCCGCCAAGGTGTGCGATTCGCCATAGTGCGCCTCGATACAATCGAAACAGCGATGAACCACGTTAAGCGCCCCCAAGCCCAACAGGTCCACCTTAAACAAGCCCAGCTCTTCGAGGTCATCCTTATCCCACTGGATGACGGTGCGGCCTGGCATGGCGGCGTTTTCCATGGGAACGAGGTCCGCCACGGGTTCATGGCCCAGTAGGAATCCGCCGGGATGGATGGAGAGATGACGCGGGAACCCTTGGATCTCCGCCGTGAGCCGGGCGAGATGGCGAAGCGCCCGGCTGTTTTCGTCGAGGCCTACGTTGCGAAAGGTCTTGGGACCAGGGACGTCGTAATGCGACAGGCCGCGCGCGATGCGTTCGAGGGCCGTGCCGGGCACGCCCAATGCCTTGCCCACGTCCCGCACGGCCGAGCGCGCCCGGTAGCGGATGACGTTGGCCGTCATGGCGGCGTAGGCGCGGCCGTACTTGGCGTAGACGTGCTGGATGACTTCTTCGCGGCGGTCGTGCTCGATGTCGAGGTCGATGTCCGGCGGTTCGGCTCGCTCCTTGGACAGAAAGCGCTCGAAGAGCAATCCCATGCGCACGGGATCGATGGCGGTGATGCCGAGGCAATAGCACACCGCCGAGTTCGCGGCCGAGCCCCGGCCTTGGCACAGGATGTTCTCTCGGCGGCAGAACTGGACGATCTCGCGCATGGTGAGGAAGTAGCCATCGTATTCGAGGTCATGGATGAGGGCGAGTTCTTTCTCCAGCTGGCGGCGCACGTCCTCCGGAACGCCCCCAGGATAGCGTTTCGCCGCGCCTTCGAACGTAAGCTGGTCGAGCCATTCCGGCGGAGTCACGCCTTCGGGGAGGCGCTCGCCGGGGTAGCGGTAAACCAGCTCGGACAACCAAAACCCGCATCGCTCCGCAATGGCCGCCGTCCGCGCCAGGGCCGCGGGATCGTCGGCGTAACGCTCGGCCAAGACGGCGGGCGGCTGAAGCCCATGTTCCGCGTTGGGACAGAGACGGCGGCCGGCTTCGCTCAACGTAACGCCATGGCGAATGCATGTAAGCACGTCTTGAAGGTCCCGCCGGGTGGCGGCGTGGTACAAGACTTCGGTTCCGGCGGCGACGGGCATGCCGTAGCGCGCGGCCCGCTCCCGCAAGCGCCGTTCGGCTCGGGCGTCTTCGGGCCGCAGGTGGCGCGTGGCCAAGGCGTACAAACGATCGCCGAAGGCGTCCTTTAGCAACGCCGCCTCATGGGCGGGTTCTTGGTCTCGCAACAGCAAACTCCGTTCGCCGCCCCACAACGCGATAAGCCCTTCGGCCCGTTCCGCGACTTCTTCCCATGAGACGTGGCTTACGCCCTTGGGCGAGCGCAACCGGCCCTTGGAGATCAGTTGGCAGAGGTTGGCGTAGCCCCGGCGGTCCATGGCGAGCAGGATGAGGGTGGACTCGTCGAAAAACGTCACCTCCGAACCAACGAGCAGATGCATCCCCAGCTCCTTCGCCCGTTTGTGCGCCCGGACCACGCCTGGCACGCCGTCGCGGTCCGTGAGGGCCACGGCCTGGAAACCGAGGCGGCGGGCCTCTTCGACAAGCTCTTCGGGATGGCTCGCGCCTTCAAGAAAGGAATAGTTGCTCTTGCACCACAAAGGCACGCAGTCCGCATTCATTCCACTTCTCCTTGTAGATACCAGCGCCGCCGTTTCTCGTCGTGGTACACCCAGAGCCATCGGCCGCTCGCCGTGCGTACGTAATAGTAGGTCCGCGCGATCGCCGAATCGGTCCACCAGCCGCCAGCCAACGCGTGCGGCCCCATGATTTCTTCCACCGGCCCCTCCGAGGCCCCCGCCACGAGCCAACCCTCGAGACCGGTCCGAGGCGGCGGAGGCAAGGGACGAGGGCGGGCGTAAAAACGGCGGACAAGGGGGGAGCTATCGGAAACGCCGGGGACGGCGTCCGGCAGCGTGTTCATGGGTTCCCACGAAAAGCCTCCCTCGGGCGAATGACGTTCATGCAGCCGGGCATAGGTCACGGCCCGCGAACCAAGCTCCGCGCGCAGTTTCGCGAAGGCTCGGTGGATGGCTTCCCGCTTGCGGGTGGGAAGGCCATCGAAAAGACTAAGCTGTTCCTCCCGCCGGGGCGCTCCCTCGCCGCGCACCGTGAACGCGATGACTCCGGCGGATAGGGTCAACGCCTCCAACCGCAGGCGCAGCAGCGTAAGCACTTGCCCAGCGTCCTCCGTGGGGACAGCGGGCGCTAGACGGGTCTCCACGCGGCCCCCATCATCCGAGGTCAACGCGAGGCGGAGAGACGCCAGCCGTTCGTGGCGGCGGGCGAGTTCGGCGATGACGTTCTCCAGGGCGGGCTGGATCTCTATCAATAAGGCCTCGCGATCCTCAGCGGGATAGTCCAGCTCCACCGTCTCTTCCGCGGGTTCCACGTAGGATTGGGGCATAAGGGGGTTCCACCCCGCGCCCTGGGCCATCTCATGAAGCGCGTGAACTTCTTCGCCAAAGCGCCGCCGGACGCTCGCGGCGGGCAGGTCCAGGAACTGGCCCAAGGTTTGTACGCCGAGTTTGGCGAAGGCGTCCAAGGCGTCCACGTGAAATTCGAGGCGCTCCACGGCGATGCCCCGAACATAACGCTGTTCTTCGGCGGCGTCGTAAAAGACTACGTTGCGCCGCCGGGCCTTGGCGGCCGCGTAGCTGCCGAACCGGGAAAAACCCACCGCCACGATGGCCTCGAGGGCTTCCTTATGCAAGTCCGCCTGGATGGCGTTGGCCCAGCCGGTTAGCGAGGGGAACAGTGTCCGCAGGCCCGAGGCGTCCAGCCAAAACACGCCCGGTTCATGGACGGACGGCTCCACGCGTGGACTAAAGCGCCACAGC
>PUOI01000274.1 GCA_003552765.1 Candidatus Hydrogenedentota bacterium
ATCGATTTTCAGCGCGGGGGAGCCGCCTACGCCAAGGGCTATGGGCGTCTGTTCGAGCATGGCAAGCCCGACGTCGCGCTGATCTTTGGCGTGGCGCATGCCGCGCCGCCCACGCCCATTGTGCTGACCAAGAAGGATTTTGAGACGCCGTTGGGAACGTTGCGAACCGACACCGCGATGGTCGACGCGTTGGCGGCGGCCTCTTCGTGGGATCCGTTCGCCTATGAAGCAGTCCACCGCACCGAACATTCCATCGAGTTTCAGGCGCTGATGTTGAGTTACTTGTTCGGCGAGGACGTTCGCATTGTGCCCATCTTATGCGCCGACTTCTCGGCGCCCGGCGGGCAAAACGGCGAGGGCGCGGCGCCGGAGGTGGAGCGTTTCCTTGAGGCCTGCCGCGACATGATCGCCCCTTCCGAGCATGCGGTAACCGTCATCGCCGGCGCGGATCTCGCACACGTCGGCCAGCGTTTTGGCGATCCCTTCGAGATTGACGAGAGGATCACTCTGGAAGTCGAGCAACGGGACCGGGAAGACCTCGCCTACGCCGTATCCGGCAATGCCGATGGCTTTTACCGCTCGGTCATGAAGGACCGCAATCAGCGGCGCGTGTGCGGCCTGAACTGCATTTACGCCACCATCAAGGCCCTGGAAGGCCATCCGTCAAACGGCGGCAGCGAACTCATCCACTACAATTACGCCCCCGATCCCGCGGGCGGGATTGTGTCGTTCGCCGGCGTGGTCTTTCCGTAGCGCTCAGCCCATTCTAGTCCAACTCCAGCGAAACCGGCGTCTCGTAATCGTCTGCCATTGTATAGGGTAGGGTCCAAACCTCGCTGCCGTCGCGGTTGGTGAAATGGAGCATGGAGATGGACAACTCATCGGGGTTGCCGTCGGCCCAGAACGCATAGAAATCGGGATGGGGATTGAGCGGCCGCCGCGCATAGCCGTGGTTGCGGGGGCTGTTCCATGTGATTGACCGCTCAAGGCTCCAGCCATGGCCGTCGTCTCCGCTGAGCCACAACTTCATCTCGCCGCCGGTTCCGTAAGGCTGTGGCCCCGTGGCGGTTGGACCGATAAGACGCCAATGGCCATCGTCTTCGATGTAGAAGGAGCCCATGTCGTAGTTGTGATCCGACTCCGTAATCACCGAGCGTTGCCACTCGGCGCCATCCCATCGCAGCAGCTCCCAGTAGCGGGGCGCGTTTTCCGGGCCCGGTTCGTGGCCATCGCTGGTGACCACCTGAATCACGGGATGCCCATCGCTATCGAGATCGATGTCGTTGAGATAGACCAGCCGTCCGTCCGCCTCGTAATCGTGCGCCAAGGCGGGGTTATCCACTTCTTCCAAGGGCAGATCCAACTCCGTCCCGTCCACGGTTCGCCACGTCTCGCCGAAGTCGTCCGTCTCAACGTAATAAAGATTGGTGCGGCGATCCACGTTGCCATCGGGGTGGTAGTTGAAGGCGGTGATTAGGCGGCCGTCCCGTTCGCGGCTGACCTGATAATGTCCGCCGAACCCCGCCAGTTTCACGTCGCCGCTCCAGGTCTCGCCGTCTTCGCTGCGTTCCCAGTACAGCTCCCGGCCATCGGTGTATTTTGTGAAGTAGTGGAAGAACCCCTCACCCTCCACCCACCAGGGCTGGGGATAGGTCAGCTCCTGCTCGGCGATCAACTCGAAACGCTCGATGCAGTACGGATCGCTACTGCGGTACTTGAATCCCGGCCGGTGCTGACCGCGTCCGCTCACGAAGACCCAGATGTGGCCCTCGGCGTCCATGGCGATGCTGGGGTTGTCGTGCGGATCGTCTACGCCTTCTTTGTCATGAACGATGGTGGGGCGGGGCACGCGGTTCTGTTCGTGATCATAGTAGCCCGCCATGCAGAGCAGGTAACGCTCGTCTTCTTCCGTGGTGCCGCCGTACACGAAGAAGGTCTTGTCCACTTCTTCGGCATAGATGGCCAGCGGCTTATGTTTTGCGGTGTAGGTCCCCAAACCGCCGCTGTATTTGTCGCCATGTTCCGTGAATTGGCCCAGCGTGAACCATATGCCGCGGTACCCCGGCGCTTTCTCCTGGTCTTCGGCGAGGGCGGCCCCGCCCGCAAGGGCGAAGGTTAGCGCGCATGCCGCGAGCGCTTTGATTGTCTGCGTGGCGAGACGGTGCATGACTGGCTCCTCCTCTGGTTATTCCGCGATCCCAAGGACCACATTGATGACATATTGAAGATCGCGGGCATCGACCGTATCGTTGCCGAGTACGTCGGTATCGTAATCGGGGTTGATCTCCAACCCTAGGATATCGTTGATCACAAGCTGTATGTCTTGCGCGTCGACCCAGCCATCCCGATTGACATCCGCGGGATGATAGTCGGGATCGTCGTCGGAGGCCAGCTCGAAATCAAGACGCCGCGGCCTTGTGCCCTGGATGCGTTCGGTGCGCGTCTGGGCCTCGTAGGCTATCCGTTGGGCGCGAACGGTGTACGTGCGCTCGGGCAGATTTCTTAAGCGGTATTCTCCTTCGCTATTCGTCCTAACGCTGACCTCTCCGAACCCAGCCAGCTCAACCTCGGCGTCTTCGATGGGCTCGCCGCTGTCTTCGGCGGTTACGGTTCCGTACAAATCGGGCGGCGCGAAGGTGGGGGGAAGTTCCACGTCTACCTCGGCCTCTCCCTCCTCTAGCGGTTCCGCGTGGCGCGTGATGGTCTCATAGCCTCTGGCCTCGTACACAAGCTCGACCGCTTCTTCTCCCTGTTTCAAGCGGTCTGGTAGGGGCAACACGTAACGGCCCCTGGCGCAGCTGTACGTTACGTCCAGGGTCTCTTCTCCATCAGTGCGCCGGACGCGCACGCCGGGCAGGGGTTGCCCCGTCTCCTCGTCTGTTATCCGTCCGCCCATGGCGCGTTCGGGCTCGGCCGCGGTACGCACGAAGTCGTGCTCCCTTGTCACGCCAACGGCCGCGTTCCCATCTTCGGTGGCGGTGGCGTAACCAGGGGCGCGAACCTCCACCGTGTACGGGCCCGCCGCCACGTTGAAGAACTGGAAGACGCCGTCGTTGTCCACGGGGGCGGCTCGCTCGGGCAGGTCTCCGTCCATATACAGAAGCGCCACCGCGCCTTCCAAGGGCTCCCGCTCGCTGAGATCCACCACGGTTCCCTCGACCGTTCCAGTGAAGCGCGCGTTTGAGGCGATCAATGGCGCGTTCCGCACCATGTCGTCGATGCTCCAAGCGGTCAGCCATTGCCCTAGCCCATCCGTGGCCACGTGTGGGTTGGCTTCGTTCACTGTCTCGTCATGGGCGTCGGGATGAACAAGCTCGGGTTCGGTCCAAGCCGTTCCGCCGCTGGCGCCAAGGGCGTACATGAGCAAGGTGTTCGCCGCCGGGCGTTCGGGATCGAGGTTTGACCACACCGCCACCCAGTTCCCGGAGCCGTCCGCGGCCAGGGCGGGCCTCTGATTCTCGCCGCCGGGGTCCGCCAAGACGCCTTGGGAGTTCCACGTAAGGCCGTTGTCTTCCGAGACGCTGTAGCGGATGGGGGCGTCCACCCCCAAAGGAGCATCGGCTCTCCACAGCAAGACCCATCGTCCCCGGCCATCAGCCGCTAGTTGCGGCTCGCGCGCGTTCCATTCCGCGCTTTCCCCAGCGTCCTCTTGTTCCTGCAGGGTCATGACCGCCGAGGGTTCACCCCACGTATCGCCGGCATCCCCGGATTGGCTGTACTGGATTTCCCAGCGCCTCTCGTCGTCGTTGTCCGCACGCCGGCTGCTCCACGCCACGGTGAACGTGTCCAGGCCGCTAGCCGCGAGCGTTGGCGTGATGTTGGCGCCTGTCTCGTCTTTTGAGATGAGGCGGGCGTCCTCCCACGAATCGCCCCCATCGTCGCTCCGGGTCATGAAGATGCGGCTGTTGCCCGTGATTTCTCCGTCGCCGTCCTCCCAGACAACCACCCACGTGTCTCCGGCGAAGGCGATGCGCGGATTCTCTTCCCAGCCAAACCCCGTGGTGCGAATATCCTGCGTCAATACCTCCGCGTCTTGCCAGGTTTCGCCGCCGTCGTGCGAACGTGCGTAAACGATTCGCATTTCGTCTTCGGCCACTCCGGTGGATTGCCACACGCAGATCCAGTTTCCGCGCCGGTCTGTGGCGATGTGGGGCCGCATGTCGAAACTGTCTTGCTGAGCAACATTCGAGTTCAAAGGCGCGGGAAGCGACCAGGTCTCGCCGTCATCCGTTGAACGGGCGAAGAAGATGTTCAACTCCTGCCCCGTGGCGCCGCCTTCTTCGGCGTCGGACTCCCACACGGCCAGCCACGTCTCGCCAGCGCCTTGTTCCTGCGTGACGTAGTTGTTCGCCCTCCCTAAGTCGCTGACGCTCACGGGGCTGGACCAGGGCGTGGCATTCGCGGCGGCGGAAAGGAAGAACACGATGGAAGCAAGTCCAACGAGGGTCCCTAGGCTCCGGAACAGGAAACGGGGTGGATAATGCATGATTCCTCCTGCGCGTTTAGCGGACGTTCACTCTTGCGCTTCGGCGTGCAGTAACACGGCGGCCCAATGGCCTTCGCCTGGCGGTTCGAGGCGCACAGGCTCTCCTCCTTCAATGCCGCCGCCGTC
>PUOI01000281.1 GCA_003552765.1 Candidatus Hydrogenedentota bacterium
CAGACATGAAGACCATGGCTATCCACGAACGAGTCCGCTATCCGTTCATTCGGGAGGGTGTGGCCGCAATTCTGGCGCTTACCCTGCTGGCGGCCGGCTGCTCTTCCCCGGAACCGCCGGAAACACCTTCGCCCGAAGACGCCGCGGAGGACCAGGTTGCGTTGCCTCCGGACGAGGAAGGGGCGATGGCGGGCGATATGACGCTACGGCTTTTTGACGAACAGGCGGGACCCGAGGGTGCGCGGCATCCCCTTTTCACCATTACCTCCCCCTCTTTCTACGGCTACGGCGAGGGCCAGTGGGGGTTCAACGATGCCCAAGCCACCATTCGGGAACCCAACGGCGACATCATCGAGATGCGGGCGGGGGCGGGCGAGGTGAATCAGCAAACGCGCCAAGCGGTGCTGCGCGATTCCGTCACCGTGACCGCGCGCGGACTGCGTTTGGAGCTGGAAGAGCTGGAGTGGCTCAACGACGAGCGGATCGCCCGCTCCGAGAAGCCGTTGGAGGTCGTTGTGGAATCCGGCAGGGTGCAAGCCGAAAGCATGGAGCTTCATCCCGCCGAGGATCGGCTTTACCTCAATAAGGTGCGGGGCTCCCTGCGCCTTGGGAGTCTTGAACAGCCATGAGATATCTTATCCATTGTCTAGTGGGCGCGCTGGCGCTCGCGTCTCTCCCCGCGTTCGCCCAGGCGGGAGGCGGATACGACCTCATCGAGGAATTCGAGGCGGATCGCTTTGAGGGTACCCTGGACGGCGCCATTGAGCGTCTCGTGGGCAATGTGGATCTGCGTTTGGCCTCAAGCGAGGGGGAACGCCCTCCGATGCGCGTCCGGGCGGATGAGGTGCGGTTCGACTACGGCGATGGAGACGGAGGAGGCGAACCCCAACGCGTCGAGTTGATCGGCTCGGTGCGGATCGAGCATGAGTTCGGCAATGTACGCGCCGATGAAGGCGTCATGGATCTGGCGCGCGGCGAGATTGTATTCACTGGAGAGCCCGAGATGGAGTCCGAGTATGGCGCCATGCAGGGCTCCCGGATGACCTTGGACCTTGAGACGAACAAGTTCCATGTCGAGCATCCGCGCGCTCAAAATGTGGCCTTCGGCGCCCGGCGGGCGGAAGTTCGCGACGAGGGTCCCCTGCTTACCGAGGCCGATGTGCGCGATTGGCCGGACTTGATCCGGCGCTTGCAAGACGAAGGCGCGGCGGATGAGCCTTCGCCCGCGCGCCGCATGACGACGCAACTCGACGGCGATGCCCGTGAGCTGTTGATGCAACTCGATCCGGACGAGCTAACCGGCGCCCACATCGGCGGAATGCTGCAACAGCTCAACGAATTGCTCAGGCAACGGGAGCTGTACTCGGAAGAGGCTTGGGCCGGCATTACGATACCCGATGCGGGCGAGGAGTTGTTGGCCCGGGATCGCGCCGAACTGGAACCGAGCGAGGTCGTGCGCCTCAACCGCATCCTGCTGCGTGCGGCCTACCCCCAACACTTCGCCTCGGTGGAGTAAGATGGCGGCGGAGAACACGGCGCTTCTGGAAACGCGCGAACTGGTGAAGGATTTCAAGGGCCGCGTCGTGGTTCAAGGCGTGAGCATCGGCCTGCAACGCGGCGAGATCGCGGGGCTGTTGGGTCCCAACGGCGCAGGCAAGACGACGACCTTCAACATGACCGTCGGACTGCTGCGTCCCTCCTCGGGCCAGGTCTGGTTCAACGGCGCCGATGTCACCCGGCTCCCGATGTACAAACGCGCCCGCGCGGGGATGGCGTATCTGCCGCAGGAGGCCTCCGTGTTCCGGAAACTCACCGTGCGGCAGAACCTCTTGGCCGTGCTGGAGTTCCTTCCGCTTTCCGCCCGGGAACGCAGGGAACGCACCGACCGGCTCTTGGACGAACTCGGCGTCAGCCACGTCGCCGATAATCCCGCCTACACCCTGTCTGGCGGAGAACGCAGGCGCACCGAGATCTGCCGCGCCTTGGCCACGGAGCCCAAGGTGTTCTTGCTCGACGAACCCTTCGCGGGGATCGACCCCATCGCCGTGGCGGACCTCCAAGACACCGTGGCCACGCTGAAGCGCAAAGGCATCGGCGTGCTCATCACCGACCACAATGTCCGCGAAACCCTGGAGATCACGGACCGCGCCTACATCATCAGCGAGGGACGCATCGCCGTGGCGGGCACGCCCCGGGAAATCGCGGAGAATCCCCTCGCGCGCAAGACCTACCTCGGCGAGAAGTTCCGCATGGACTTCGGCGAAGAAGAAGCGTCCGCCGCAACAGCGGAACCGCCTCCCTACGATCCCGCCTTTCTCCGCGAGGGGGATGTCTTGGATTGGGAGGGACTCATCGCCGCGTTGCGCGAAGGGGCGGAGAACAAGCAGAACAGCCCCGCCAAACGCGTCGTCGAACGGATGGACCCCGCCGTAAGCGAAGCGTTACGGGGCGGGCAAGACCTGGCGCGCACGGACGCGCTACGGCGCAACGCGTTGCAGGAGCTAAACATCCTGCTGCGCCGGCCCGATCTGTACGGCGCCGAGGCGTGGGCGCACATCAAGCTCGACAAGACGACGAAAGAACTCGCCAGCCGCGAACCCTCGGCGCTCCCTCCCCGCCAATTGACCCGATTCAATCGGCGGCTTCTCGAACTCGCCTTCCCCGGCCTTATCAGACCGCACAAGCCCTCCTGAGAAACCCTGGAGGGGACACGGTCTTTTTCAGCGTTGCGGCGCTTGCCGGTCCTTCAGGGCCTGCACCACCTTCCGCACATCCTGCGCGCGATCCTTAGGCATGACCAGCACGGCGTCTTCCGTGGCGACGACGATGACATCGTCCATGCCCACTACGCCCACGGCCATCTTGCCGGCCCCCGCGTCGTTGAAGACGATTGAATTGCGCGTATCCGCCAGCACGGGATCTCCCGCGGCCACGTTGCCCTGCTCGTCCTTGGGCTGGGTGCGATCCAGCGCCGTCCAGGCGCCGACGTCGTCCCACGGAAAATCGGCGCGCACCATGATCACTTCACGGGCCTGCTCCATGAGGGCGTAGTCGATGGAAATATCCTCGAGCGCCTCGAAGGTTCGCCGAACCAAGGCGTCGTCCCCCTTCGCCATCGCGTCCGCCATCGTCCGCGTGGCCTCCGCGAGATGCGGCCGCGCATGCTCCAATTCCGCCAGAAACGCCGAGATTTTCCAGAAAAACATCCCGCTATTCCAGTAGTACGAGCCCGATTCCACGAATTGCCGGGCGCGTTCCTCGTCCGGTTTCTCCAAGAACTCCGCGACTTCATAGGCGGGGATATCCGCTCCTTCATCCAACGGCGCCACGGCGCAAATGTAGCCATAGCCCGTCTCGGGCCGCGCGGGCACGACGCCCAGGGTCACCAGCGCGTCCCGCGTCTCGGCCTGTTCCAGCGCCGTCTCCACCGTGGCGCGGAACCGGCTTGGATTGCCGATGAGGTGATCCGCCGTGACGACAGCCATGGTGAGTCCCGAGCCGTCATCGTTGTATGCCGCCATCGCATGGGCCGCGGCGTAGGCCAACGCGCCCGCCGTGTTCCGCTTGGCCGGTTCGGCGATGACGTTGCCCTCGGGCAACCCTACCCCCGCTTCACGGATCGGCTCGACGAGATGCTCTCCCGTAACCACATACACGTGTTCCGGGGGGATGAGCGGGGCCAGCCGCGACACCGATTCGCCTAGCATCGTCTCATCCGGACTGGTCAACTTGAGCAGTTGCTTCGGCCGGTGTTTGCGGGAAACAGGCCAAAACCGTTCACCGGAACCCCCGGCCATGATGATGCCGATTCGTTGCATGGAATAGCGCTCCCTGTCGTCTTGTTATTCTGGATGCGTAACCGTAAGGTGTAGTGGGACATTCATGCTACTCAGCTGATGCCGTTTGTGCAAGTCTCCACGCGGAATGAACCACACATGGCGCCATATATGCGCTCTATGATAATATCAACAATACTGGCTGTTGATTCCCTTTATTTTTCGATACTGCGTATCGTATGATTTGGACAAGCTTTTCCGGCGCCTCGCGGTCTGTGGAGGGACGCTGGATGGATCGCGGTACGTTTAACAGTAAGGAGGATGTACGTTATGTGGCACAACGCAATGCGTGTGGGAATGGCGGCTGCGGTAGCCGCGGTGTTTGGCGCAATGGAGGCAAGCTCCATCGACATCTTGCTGCTCACCAAGTCATCGGGCTTCGAGCACAGCGCTATCGCCAGGGAAAACGATGAGCCCAGTCTGGTGGAACGGGTCGCCGCGGAGTTGACCGAGGAACACGAAGACGTCTCGGTAACGGCCACGAAGGACGCCAGCCTCATTAACGCGGACAACCTCGCCAACTATGATGTGGTGATCTTCTACACCAGCGGCAATCTGCTGGAAGAAGGCACGGACGGTCATCCCCCCATGACAGAGGAAGGCAAGGAAGAGTTCCTGGAATGGATTGAGGACGGCGGCGGCTTCTTCGGCATTCACAGCGCCTCCGACACGTTCCGGGTGGGGCCGGATGCCGACGAACCCGGCCCGTACATCGAGATGCTGGGCGGCGAGTTTGTCTGGCACGGGCCGCAATTCGAGGG
>PUOI01000010.1 GCA_003552765.1 Candidatus Hydrogenedentota bacterium
GCCGCCAGAATGCCGATGATGGCGATCACCACCAGCAGCTCAATGAGGGTGAACCCTCTGCTTGTGCCGAATTTCGTTATCATTGGGCAAATTCCTTTCGTGTGTTTGCGCCTCCCCCAAACATGCTGTTCACACACAACGGTTTCAACGGTCAACGAAACATTGACAACGTAAGCGTACCCTATACTATACTGTTATGTCAATATGGATATAGCAAACAGACTTTTAATACTATATGGTAATGCAAATATATAAGGTGCACGCTTTCTTAGCGACGGTGTTGGCTATGGGGATACTCAAAAAGAAAGCGGCCGGTTCGCTGTCCTTTGAAAAGGCAACGAACCGGCCGCGTCAGGCGTCATTGTCGCTCGTCACAGCTGGGAAGCCGTGACAGGGCTAGACTATCGCATTAGCCCCATCCGCCAGCGAAGGGCATTACGTTGTGAGCGCGCGTGCCCGCCGCGTTGGGATAGGGATGGGTGTCGGGATCCAACCATTCGATCGGGTACCGCTCTTGATAACGGATGAACTCGACGTGTCCGTCCATGAAGAGCACGTTACTGCCGCCCGGGGAGTGGTTGAACTGCTGCGCCGTACCACCGCCGGCGCTAAACCCGCCGTATTCCTCGATTTCGTGAGAGACGTGATCGCCTTCCTCGCCTGTCGACCAAAAGTCGAACATCACGGCGATGCTGCTCTGCGCCTCGGCGCCAGCAGCGGGGTTGTTGATGTCGGTGATAAAGAAACGCTCGATGCCATCACGCAACCGCGGGTACGTATCCGGAAGCTCGCTGCCGTCGTCATCGACGTTGTAGGTCCCTCCGTCGAAGTGGGAGCCTTCTCCGCGATATTGAGCGGCCGGGACGTCGCTGAATCCCTTTTCGAGTTTGCGCTCGACTTCCCACCATTCGGACGGCGCGCCGCGCTCATGGAGGTCGCCGTAGGTGCTCATATGCTCCCAATCGAACAGGTAATGCTCCACGTTGACGTAATCCGCGATCTGCGAGACGGTCCGTGTGGCGTGCGCCAGGTAAATGTACGACACGGGATGAGACAGAAACGCATTCTGCACTACTTGGGACAACCAATCGCCGTGCTGGTCACGCTCTTGAATGCCTTCCCACGTCTCCTGGAGGTCCTCGTCGAATCCAAGATCGCCCATGCCGGGACGCGCATCCGACGGGCAAACCTTGATATTGATGTCGGTCCAGTAGTCGGGGTACATGGAATTGCCATGGAATCCCTTCGGGGCCGAGTGACGGTTCACGTAAGTGTTCTGCCCAGGCGGGAAGTACTCGCCCCGCGCCTCGTTGGAATACATGGCGAAGATCTGGCCGAACTGGCGGAGGTTGTTCGCGCAACTCGCCCGCCGCGCCGCCTCGCGCGCACGGGCCAAAGCTGGCAACAGAATAGCCGCCAGAATGCCGATGATGGCGATCACCACCAACAGCTCAATGAGCGTAAATCCACTTCTCCTCTTTTGACTGCGTGTCATAGAAATAGTTCCCTTTCTTTCGTTCGTGCCCGTCTGATACGGCTGTAAACACGTGAGGAATCCGGTACATTGCAATGACGCCAACATGCCTCAAGTGTAAAGCTTTCTGCATGTCTGTGTCAAGTCTATAACATGCGTGCTTATGTTACCGTAACGAACAATACAGCTAGAACATACATATGAGTACAGATTGAAAGAAAGAGATGAATCGCAACCACCACTAATGCTTTTATCTTATTATAAGTAGTTGACGTATCTGTCTGCTTTCGTTGCCGCGCCTGGCCAAGCCCGATTCTTGACCGTGACTTGACAGTCTCCCTGAGTTTCTCTAGGGTTTGTGTTGGATTGAGGCAACGGCCGGCAACGCTGGCGAGAGAACGGGAGAATCGCTGATGACTTTGCCCACACGCATTGAAGACACCGCACAGCTCGAGGACCTGCTTAGCGCCCCCACGCCCGGCCTGGTGGAGTCGGTCCGGCGGCTCGAAGGAGATGTCGTCATCCTCGGGGCGGGCGGCAAGATGGGACCCACGCTGGCGCGCATGATGCGGCGGGCGCAGGAGACCGCTGGGGTTCAGGGAGGAGTGACGGCGGTGAGCCGGTTTTCGCAGCCGGACGCGGCCAAGGCCCTTGAGCAAGCGGGCGTGAACACGGTGGCGTGTGATTTGCTAGATGAGGACGCGTGGGCTCAATTGCCGGACGCCCCCCACGTGGTGTTCATGACGGGCATGAAATTCGGGGCCACGGAGGACCCGCCCCTGACGTGGGCCATGAACGCGCATCTCCCCGGCCTGGTCCGGCGGCGCTACCCCCACAGCCGCGTCATGGCCTTCTCCACGGGCAACGTTTACGGCCTGGTTCCCGTGACGGGCGGCGGCTCGCTGG
This sequence comes from Candidatus Hydrogenedentota bacterium, assembly GCA_003552765.1. Classification (GTDB taxonomy): domain Bacteria; phylum Hydrogenedentota; class Hydrogenedentia; order Hydrogenedentales; family SLHB01; genus SKRY01. The sequence goes on from PUOI01000010.1 coordinate 2,381, forward strand.
AGACGGATCCCCCCCGGCCCGATGGGGAATACGCGGCGAGTTGCGTGGGACGCGAACGGCTCTTTGAATACTTCAGCCGGAAACACAACGCCCCGTTGGCGCTGGTCCGCTTGAACTACGCCTGCGAACTCCGGTACGGCATTCTGGTGGATCTGGCCCAGAAGGTGCTGCATGAGGCACCTATACCTTTGGCCACGGGATGCTTCAACATCATTTGGCAGGGCGACGCCAACGCCATGAGCCTGCAAGCCCTGGAATGCGCCGCCGCGCCAGGGGAAGTCATCAACGTGACGGGACCCGAGATGCTCAGCGTGCGCCACGTCTGCGAGGCGTTTGGCGAACGGTTCAACAAGACGCCGCGTTTTGAAGGGGCCGAAGGGCCGGACGCCTTGCTCAACAACGCCGGCAAGGCCTTCAACCGGTTTGGATATCCCACGGTGGACGTTACGCGGCTGATGGACTGGATCGCGGATTGGCTCTTGCGGGGCGGGGAAACCTTGGACAAACCCACCCATTTCGAGGTGCGTGATGGCAAGTTCTAACCATTCTCAGACCAGCTTACACCCTTTTCTGCCGGAGCCCGTGGCGCGGTCCTTGGCCGGGGGCTGCGTCATACCCGCTCATCCCTTGGCGCTGACGGCGGAGCGGCGTTTGGACGAACGGCGGCAACGGGCCTTGACGCGTTACTACGCCGCGGCGGGCGCGGGCGGAATGGCGGTGGGCGTGCACACGACGCAATTCGCCATCCGCGACCCTGAAGTGGGCCTGTTCGAGCCGGTTTTGTCCCTGGCGGCGGAAGAGATGGACTGGGCCGATGAACGGGCGAAGGCTTCGGACCGGGCGCCCCTCATCCGCATTGGCGGCATATGCGGGGAGACGGCGCAGGCCGTCCAGGAAGCGGCGCTGTTGCGGGACTTGGGCTACCATGCGGGCTTGGTCAGCTTGGCGGCGTTCAAGGAGGCCAGCGAAGAGGTCTTGCTGGCCCATTGCGAAGAAGTGAGCGACGTCCTTCCCATCATGGGATTCTACTTGCAGCCCGCCGTGGGCGGCCGGTATTTGCCCTACCGGTTCTGGCGGCGGCTGGCGGAACTGCCTGGCGTCGTGGCGATTAAGGTCGCGCCCTTCAACCGGTATTACACCCTCGACGTGATACGGGCCATCGCCGAGGCGGAAAGAAACGATATTGCGTTGTACACGGGAAATGACGATAGTATAATTACAGACTTGCTTACGCCTTGGCCCATACGCGTTAATGGCCGGACCATAACGCGCCGCATGGTGGGCGGCTTGCTGGGCCATTGGGCCGCGTGGACACGCGGCGCGGTGGAGTTGTTCGAGGCGTGCAAGGCGGAAGGGGCGGTTTCGGCTGAACTGCTGGGCCGGGGCGTGGAAGTGACGGACGCGAACGCGGCGTTCTTTGACGCCGCCAACGGATTTGGCGGATGCATTGCAGGGATTCATGAGGTGCTGCGCAGACAGGGACTCCTTGAAGGCGTATGGTGTCTGGACCCCAACGAAGACTTGGGACCGGGGCAGGCCGAGGAAATCAGCCGGGTGTACCGGGCCTATCCCCATCTACACGACGACGCCTTCGTGGCGGAACACCTGGATGCGTGGCTGAAACCATAGGGATGAGACGGCAAGGGCTCTCGCGCCAGAGGCGGGACCCGGAGGGCGGAATGTCATGACGAACGAATTGTCGCGGCGGGATTTCATCAAGACAAGCGCTGTCGTGGGCGCGGGCGTATCCACGGCGCTTAGCGCGTCCAAGGTCCACGGCGCCAACGACCGCATCCGGCTTGGCTTGGTGGGTACGGCGAACCGGGGCGGCCAGCTCATGCGGGCCGCGCTGGAATTCGATGATGTCGAGATCGGCGCGCTGTGCGATGTGGACCGCTCGCAAATGGAGGCCCGGCGGCCGGAGTTGCCCGAGGGCGTGCCTGAGTATCAAGATTACCGGGACATGCTTGACGATGCGGACTTGGACGGCGTCATCATCGCCACGCCAGACCATTGGCACGCCTTGCAGACGATTCACTCCGTGGAGGCCGGGCTGGATGTCTATCTGGAGAAGCCGGTCACCATGACCGTTGTCGAGGGCCAGAAGATGGTCGAGGCGGTCAACCGTTCAAACCAGGTGTGCCAGATCGGTCTGCAGCGGCGCTCTGGCGATATCTACCACGAACTCCACGACTACGTGCAA
>PUOI01000236.1 GCA_003552765.1 Candidatus Hydrogenedentota bacterium
AAGCGCAGCCCCACGTAAGAGGCTCCCTACGAATCGGTCCTGAAGGGACCGAAGCGGCCACCGCCCCTTTGTGCCGTCCCTTCAGGACGGACATGCGGGGGGGACGTCCACCCTGGGGCTACGCTTTGCTTGCCCCAGGCTACCTCCTCAAGCGCTTTCAGCGCCTTATACGCTTTCGGTTGAACTGTGACTACCGTAGCATGAGGCGCGATGCGGGTCATGCGTGAAATACGCAGTCAAATGGGAACATCGCGCATTTATCGCGCGCATTAAGTCCCTGCCACACAAGAGGTTACGGCGAAAAACCGCTTGGAACTACGGGTTAGCGCCTGAAACGAGAACGTTCGCTGAAGAGATTACAATGGAATACGACACAGGCAAAGTGGATGATGCGACACTCGCCTTGTTGTACCTCGTCACCTGGAAGGAGAGGAAAGACTTCCCTTGGTCAGCATGGAAATCCTTCGACTGGGACACGATGGAGCGATTGCACCAGCAGGGGTTCATTTCAAATCCCAAGAGCAAAGCGAAGTCGGTTGTTCTGAGCGACGAGGGTTTTCAACGGGCGGAACGGCTCTTCCACGAGATGTTCGGAAAAGAAGAGAGATAGCAACGAGTAGGCCGAAAGCGTGTCGTTGTCGGCGTCCTACGGGTGAGGACATAGCGGCGGCACGGTTGGTGCAAACCCCTATGCGGCGGAGTAGGCGACCAATTTCTGGGGAGCCCCTGGCATAATCGGGAGTTGTGTATGGGGGCATGGAGAGAGCGTATCCTGCTGCGGACGAACAACAACGGCTCCGTGGGGGAGCCAGGATACGGTTTTGCATCAGGATAACGGAATTTAGTTCCCGGATCGTGAGGAATTGGCGGTGGAGGGGCTTCTCCATTCTTCGCGAAAAGGCGCGTCAGATGCCGGCTGTTGGTCCGATTCGTTGTCTGATGGGCCGGGTTCTTCGGCGGAGGAAGGAGGTGACGGTTCCTCGTTCTCCTCGGCTTCGACAGACGCCAATGTTACGTGGATGTGATTGTAGCCATACTCGACCTCGACTTCGGGAAAGGCGGAGGCGAATCTTTCCCGCAGCACGGTGAGCAGGGTGTCGCCGGGCTCCATCGTGAAACTCCACTGGCGGTCTTCTTCGGGAAGCTGCTCCACTTCAGGCGCTATTTCGAAGGATGCGCCGGTATACTGCTCGATGTCTTCCAACACCTCGAGAAAGTCCGCATGTTCATATTCGACGGGCTCCTCCACGATGCCGCGATTCAACCGGGCATTTAGTTGGGGCGAGATGCGGCGGCCCGGCAACAGGACGGAAGGTTCGCTAGTGTCACGGGGCCTGTCATGGCCGGTATTGTTCCACGCCTCGGGTTCCACGGACACCACTTGACCGCGGGGCAACCGGATATACACCCCTTCGTACACCTCGACAACGTAATCAATGGTGGTGAGTCCAACCACGCGAATTCCATCGATCGTCTGGCCCGATTTGAGGGTGATTGCGCCGCTTGTCCTGGCGCGGGAGAATGGAGACGCCGCTTCTTCGTCTGCGCTAGCATAGAAAAAAGCGGAAGACACCAAGAGAGCGAACACGCCCAAGGCGCCTCGAATCCATAAGCTGCGGCGCGCTATAGCCATGGTCTCTCTCCGCTATGCAGTAAGGGGGATGGCCCATTGCGCTGTGTGCAGGCCTTGGGTTGAGTCTAAGCTGTTCGAGCGCGGCTGTCAAGGGGTTTGCAGCTCGTTTTTCTGCGGCGTATCGTGCTAGATTAGAGTCAGCGCTCTTCGGGCGGCCCATTGGGAGCTGCCCCCGGCATGAATGCTCGAACATAAAGGGAGGCTTGGAATGCAAAAGAAAAATGCTCTTACACGGCGCTCGTTTCTAGGTCAGCTTGGTAAAGGCGGGGCCTTGGCCATGGGATTGTCCGCTGGCATTGGCGCCCGTGCGCAGTACGAGGCGGCCGGCGCGGAAAGCAATGGCCCGTGGCAAATCGGGATCTACACCCGGCCTTGGGCGCATGAGGAGTACCCGGCTGCGCTGGACGCCATAGCCGAGGCGGGGTATCAGTACGTGGGCATCATGAACGGAACAGTGGACGGCGATCAGACGCTGCTCATCACGCACGAGACGCAGGTGGAAATGGCGCAGGCCATCGGCGAGGCGTGTGAGGAGCGGGGTTTGGTGGTTCCGTCGGTGTACGGCGGGGGCATCCCCGTGGCGGAGTCGCTCGAAGCGGGCATTGAGGCGATGCGCCGACTGGTGGACAATTGCGCGGCTGCTGGGGCGACGGGCTTGGTCATGGGCGGAACCGGCGACCCGGATCTGCACGACGCCTACTATGAAGCCATCGCGGAAACCTGTGACTATGCGGCGGAGCACAACGTGGGCCTAAGTGTAAAACCTCATGGCGGACTCAACGCGACCGGCGCCGAGTGCCGCGACATCGTGAACAACGTTGGGCACGACAATTTCCGGATTTGGTACGACCCCGGCAACATCTTCTTCTACTCCGACGGAGAGTTGGACCCGGTGGATGATGCGCCCGATGTTAATGGGCTCGTTGCGGGCATGAGCGTCAAGGACTATGTCCATCCCCGGGATGTTAACGTAACGCCGGGAACGGGCCAGGTTGATTTCGAGGCGGTGATGAACCGGTTGTGGGAAGGCGGCTTCACCGGCGGCCCATTGATCGTGGAAACGTTGGCCTCCGGGACCACCGAGGAAACCATCGAAGAGGCGCGGACAGCCCGTGCGTTTCTGGAGGAACTCACCGCCGGGCTTGGCTAATTCGTGAAGAACGATGCCCGTCCGGCTCAGTGTTTCGGGCCGGACGGGCGCGAAACGCCTTACTGTGGGAGGAACAAGGGCGATGAACACTGAGCGAGTTTCACGAGCTTTACTTATGTTGATGGGCGGGCTGTGCCTCCTTCTTGCGGGGACCGCTTCGGCCTTGCAGGAAGGCGCCGGGTTGGCCCAAGAATATCCGGGCGATGAAGGAATCGAGGGGGATCCCCGCGTCGTGTTTGTCGAACGGTTTGACGAGGATCTCGAAACCATCTTCGATCGCTACGACGAAGTGGCTGCGCCGGATCGGATGCAGTTGGACGCGGATACCCCCTCTGACGCCGCCACGGACGCCTCGCTGTTGATGACGCACATCGGCGGCGAGGGGGATTCTATCCATTTGTTCACGCGTTTGCCGGATTATGAAGAGGGTTACGACACGCTTCATCTGCGGTTCTACGTGAAGTTCGACGTGGACTGCTGGCCGGTTCATCACTTTGTTTGGATGGGTGGTCAGAATCCTGCCACCACTTGGCCAAACCCGCAAGCTGGCCAGCAACCTGAAGGCGACGACCGCTTTGCGACCGCCGTCGAAACATATGGCGACGATTGGCGCTGGGATTTCTACACGTACTGGAGCGAGATGCGCGGCAATCCCACGCAAACGTATTTCGGCAACAACTTCGTGAGCGATCCCGGATTCGAAGTAAGACGCGGCGAGTGGATATGCGTGGAGTTCATGGTGAAGCTGAACACTCCGCCCGATGAACGGGATGGCGAACAGGCCTTCTGGATCGACGGCGAGTTGCATCGCATGGACGGTCAAGTCGTCAGCCACCTCGGACCAGGCTTCCCTCGGGGAAGCTGGAACTGGGATACGTGGACGCCGGACCCCGACGGCGACCCCTTCGACGGCTTCCGCTGGCGCACCACCGAGGATTTGGCCATCAATTCCCTCTGGCTTTCCCTGTACATCACCGGCGCGCCCGAGGGCTATGAGAGCAAGGTCTGGCTCGACCACGTGGTCGTGGCCGAGGAGTACATTGGGCCGTTGGCTGTCGGCAACAACTGAGTACCTGCGCGGTGGCCGCAGTGGAATTGAGGATGCATGGAACGGATTCAACACATTAATCCCCAGCGAATCCGCTGGTGCTGTAAGGATCGTGGGATTACCATCGCTGAGTTGGCCCTCCAACTCAACATACCGCACAAGCGGCTTGAGATGGTCATGGCGGGCAAGGATGGTCTGACTTTCAATCAGCTTCGGAAGATTGGTGAGTACTTCAACCGGGGCGTGCTGTTCTTCCTTGAACCGGGTTCCGTAAACGAACAGCGGGTGCGGTCGCCTCAATTCCGGACATTGATGAACCGGAAACCGGATCTCCCGCCAGACCTGAAGGCGCTTATTGAACGGGTTGAGGCGCATCGTGACATTTACCTCAAACTGCGGGAAGACCTGGACGATGATAGTGCGGCCTTCGAGCCGCCTCCGATCCCCCTTGAGGATCCCCGGCGCGCGGGTGAGGCGGCGCGTGAGTGGCTCGGGCTGGGCGAGAAGAATACCTTCGACACTTACCGCCAAGCCGTGGAGGCCAAGGGCATTCTGGTGTTTCAGAGCATGGGGTACCTCGGCGCGTGGCGAATTCCGCCCGGCAACCCCGTCGCCGGTTTTTCGCTTTATGACGAGGCCTGCCCCGTGATTGTGGTCAAGAAACAGGCTCACCCGGCGCGCCAGTCCTTCACGCTCATGCACGAACTAGGGCATATTCTGCTGCACCGAAGCAGCTTCATCGACGAT
>PUOI01000035.1 GCA_003552765.1 Candidatus Hydrogenedentota bacterium
CTGCCATGACGGCGGAAAGGACTGCCAAACACAAGAGCATTTGCAAAGGGCGATGTGATTTCATGGCGTGGACCTCCTTCGGCTTGGTGGTGTGAGAGCCCGATATGCTTCAGGCGGGCGAGAAGGGTCTGGCGGGCGCGGGTAACGGATGGGGATGCTGGGGCGCGTGATACGGGGATCATGTCGAAACCCTCCCTTCGGCGCGCGATGGCGGGGAAACGGATGAAGCTCATCCCGTTCTCTATAACGTAGCATAGGAGTGTATTTGTGTCAATATCAGATAACTTTGATAATGCTGTATCGGTTTGAGATGATTTCTAATTCCGTTGTGTATCGATACCGCCACAATGCCGACGGTACCCCTGGCCGTGTGCGGGAGCCGCAACGAATTGCTGGCCAAGGATAGGGATTTTGGAAACAGGCCGGTCCGATGTAGAATCTTTCCCAAGTACTCGTTTCATTCTACAGTTCTGGATGTTCTCATTGACCTCGCCGCGGGCTCAGATGAACGGTCTTACCGGACAATGGGTTCAACCCGCGCCAGAGGCGCGAGAGCGAGTAGCCTGGGGCAAGCGAAGCGCAGCCCCAGGGTGGCACGCCTCCTCCCATGTCCGTCCTGAAGGGACGGAACACAGACGCAGCGTTCGCTTCGGTCCCTTCAGGACCGATTCCAGAGGCGGCTTGTGACCTGGGGCTGCGCTTCGCTTGCCCCAGGCTACTTGCCATGGCGCTTTCAGCGCCTCATTCGGCTGCGGTTGAGCAGCGCGGTCGTACCTCGACGCCATTGAGGCACAACCATTTTCGGCAAAGACCGGTTTGAAACCACGGGCTGCGTCAAACGCAACCGGGACATCCATAGATTGTCGGATGACGAGACACCACAAGGAGCAGCGGGGCGCCGGATCGCACAACGTCCCCAACGAGAAAGGAGCATGAAATGCGTAAGGAATCGAAGCAGGTTTTTCGGCAAGTCCGCTGGTGTTGGCTTGTCTTGGCGTTCTTGTTGATCGCGCCGGGGAGTCCAGTGCAGGCGGAGGAGGAGCCCATCCCCATCATTCTGGACACGGACATGGAATCGGACGTGGACGACGTGGGGGCGTTGGCGATGCTTCACGCGTTTGCGGATCGCGGCGAGGCGGAGGCCTTGGGCGTGGTGGTGTCCGCGAAGAACCCGTACGCCACGTTGACCGCAGACCGCGTCAACACGTACTTTGGCCGGCCGGACCTTCCGCTTGGCCAGCTCAAGGGCGAGGGCGTGGACCGGGGCTCGCGGTACGCGCAACAGGTGGCGGAGGAATTCCCCGGTGAGTTGGAAACCGCTGGGGACGCGCCGGACGCCGTGGAGGTCTACCGCGAGATTCTTTCGGCGCAGCCCGATGATAGCGTGGTCATCGTCACCATTGGCTACAAGACGAATGTGCGCGACCTGCTCTTCAGCGAGCCGTGCGAACATAGCGAGCTTGATGGCCGGGAGCTGGTGGACCAGAAAGTGCGCCTGTGGGTGTGCATGGGCGGACAGTTTCCCGAGGGCCGCGAGGCGAACATCCTGTGGGACGCGCAGGCCTCGGTCGAGGCGATTGAGGCGTGGCCCACGGAAATCATCTTCAGCGGCTGGGAAATCGGCACGCCCATCATGACGGCGAACGAGCTTGACGAACTGCCGGAAGACAGCCCCGTGCGCCGCTCCTACGAGCTTTTCAACGATCTTCAGCCTCACCATAGCTGGGACCAGGCCGCCCTTTTGTATGCCGTGCGCGGATTGGACGATGGCCCCGCGGCGGACTACTGGGACTTCTCCGAGCCCGGCCGCATTGTCATTGATCCCGAGGACGGCAGCAACACGTGGGAAGCCGATCCCGAGGGAACCCACCGGCACAAGATCGAACGGCGCGACCCCGGCCTGATCGCCGATGAACTCGACGAATTGATGATGCATCTGCCGCAGGACGGGGAGAATTGACGCAGGCCCTCAGTATAGAAGGATAGATTTACGAAGTGGTAGCCTGTGTGACGCCCAATCGCTGGGTAAGCCGGTGTGCGGGCGTTTACATCCCCCGGCCCTTCGGGCCACCCCCTTCGAAGGGGGAATTGATTTGCATACCTATCCGGTGAATGGCGGCCACCCGGTGTGGCCGCTTTGAAGGGGGATGTCGGTTCGGGGAGCGCGGGCGATCGGGGTCACGCTTGATCATGAATGTGACGCTTTAGTAAAACCACTGCATGGATACCACATCACCCAGCGAACAGCCCCAGCGTAGCCGGTTGGTGCACCGGCTCAATGAGTACCGCCAAGGATTGGGGACGCAACTCGCCATCGTATTCCTGGCGCTGCTCAGCGTGGGGCTGATCGTATACGAATACAGCGCGGATCTGGCCGCGGACGAGGTCCGCATCCTCCACACCGTTGATGTGCTGATTGCGCTGACGTTCCTGGCGGATTTTCTTATCGGACTCCTCGCGGCCGCGGAGCGCGGGCGCTATTTCCGGAGCAATTGGACCGATCTCCTGGCCTCCATCCCCATCACGGAGGCCATGTTCCAAAGCCTCCGCGCGTTGAGGCTTTTGCGGCTGGTGCGGATCTTCCGGCTGCTTACGCGGCTGCGGCGGGTGTCCCTCGCGGCGGAGAGCCTGGCCGCGCAAGGCAGCAAGTATGTGTACGCGGCCACGATCAGCACCGTGGTTATCCTTATGGCTTCGACGTCGTTTTTCACGGCGGAGGCCGCCCATAATCCCCGCGTGACGAGTTATTTCGACGCGGTCTGGTGGGCCGTGGTGACAGCCACCACCGTGGGATACGGCGATATACATCCCGTCACGTCCCTCGGGCGCGTCATCGCGATGGTGTTGATGTTGTTTGGCATCGGGTTGATTGGGACCGTGGCGGGCTTCGCGGGCAGCTTTGTGCTGGAACGTCACGACAGACTCAGGCAAAAGGAATAGGGCGGCGCGTGAACAAGCCGGCGAAGCCCCCATGCTGGCCGAACCCATACGCGCCGATGGGAGCCGGGGGGACGCCATCCCTGTTTCCATTGCGGATGGACGGGCCGTGCTGGATCTCAACGCGAATCACGAGACGATCTTCTACGAGATCACCGCAAGGGACGATTGAGTCTCACTCGATAGGCCGCGCGAAGATGCCGAGATGGTTCGCCACGGGACGTTCGTAGCCCGGAAGCCGGGCCGCCACTGGCCGGTTCAGGACCCGCGCCTCGCCGGGCTCATGTTGCGCCACGAGCGTGGCCGAGCCGCCCTCGTCGAGCCGGATGGCGTTGTGGGCGCCATGGCGTTCGAGAATGCCGGCGAGTTCGTCCAGTGTCGCGCCCTCGCTGTACCGGCGCTGTCTGCCATCGATGACCACGAGGATCATTTCCGTGTGTTCGGCGTTGACGCCGAGGGCCGCGCGGGGATAGACGCGCGTTTCCTCGAATTCCCGGCGTTGGCCGCGCCGGAGAATGAAACCGTTGCCGGCGATCATGGTGTGATAGCGATCGGGGCGGTTGAAGCTCACTTCGTGTTCCTCATCGATGAACAGGACGCCCGGCCGCCAGAACCGCCAGGAGTATATGTCCCCATCGGAGGCCGCCAACCCAATCGGCTCCACGCGCTGGCCGCTGCGGGGATAGCCCAACACGAGGAAGCCAGGTATGTAAGGACGGTAGTAGTTCGCGTTGACGGCCACTTGCACGCCAAACTCCGTGGCGAACTCGCTGGTGGTGCGGGCCTCGAGGGGGCGTTCGGAGTGATTATCCCTTGGGGTAACCAGGAACCGGATGCCGGGCGCGGTCAAGTCAATGCGCATGACGTGAATGACCATCGGCCGGGGCGTTTCGTGGACTTCCCGGATGTAGCGCACACCCTCGAACAGGGTCGCTTCCGTGGGTTCCGTCTCGGGGTGGAACGGGTGCAGGCCGGTGGCAAGCGCGGCGTAGCACACAATAGCCACCACCGCCATCGTGGCGGCGCCCGCTTTCAATGGCGTGGCAAGGCGCGAGCCCCGCAACGGTAAACCGATTTCCATCAGCAGTCTTCTTTCGCAAGTAGGGTCACCGCGCGCCGGAGCGCGGAACACACGGCCGTCTCGATGAGCGAGAGTCTATCATAACGCGGACACAACGGGCGGCGTGCCGCGCCGGGAGCGTTTCCAGCGAACAGCGAACCATGTCCGCCCCCAAAAACATGTCAGGAAGCATTTCATGAAAACATCCGAATCAAACATCCGCATTCTTAGAGAAGCTGGATGCGAGGACCTCCCCTTGCCCGCCTATGAGACGGAGCATGCCGCCGGTATGGACTTGCGGGCCGCCGTGACCAGTCCGGTTACGCTGGCCCCCGGCGAACGCGCCGCCGTGCCCACGGGCATCCGCATCGCGCTGCCCGCGAATGTCGAGGCGCAAATCCGTCCCCGCAGCGGGCTCGCCCTGCGCCACGGCATCAGTATGGTCAACGCCCCCGGCACCATTGATCCCGATTACCGGGGCGAGGTCCGGGTCATTCTGATAAACCACGGCCAGGAGCCGTTCACCATCGAACGCGGCGAACGCATCGCCCAGATGGTGTTCGCGC
>PUOI01000146.1 GCA_003552765.1 Candidatus Hydrogenedentota bacterium
GCTGAAAAAGAAAAATCCGGAAGTGAAGTTTTTCCGCGCTACCCGATCCAGGAAGGATTATCTTGACTACCAGCTCAAGGTAATGAAGGTAGCGTCCGACATCGAGTCGGGGTTCTTTTTCAAGAAACCGTCTCTTTATTGCAGTTTCTGTCAGTTCAGCCCGCTTTGCAGAAATCAGGAACAGAAGGTCAAAAAAAATCTGAAAAGGACTCCGGTTAAAGACAGGTATAAGGGCGTTAAATGCGAACGAGTGGAAACGCCCATGTTTTAACGCTTAAGAAAACATTTCTTTGGAACGGAGAAAGCCTATGTATAGTCCCAAGATCGATCCCGGGCAGGTAAGAAAGCTATATTTGCTCAAAGCAAGCTACGCCGCCATGGGCATAAACAAACCCATGACGGAGATGGTCGGGGAAGCGCTGGAGGAATACATTCCCGGCGCGGCAAGGAGAATCCTTGATTGTGGCGGAAGCGTTTTAATGCCCGACGAGCTTGAAGTGAAACAGTAAAAAAAACACCATCATAAGCCAATGCGGCATCTTTGCATTGGCTTTTTTTCTTTTATAAATGCCTTTTGTCTTCATAACTTGTTCCTCGTTGGACATTAGCCGATTGATTGTGTAAAATAAACCCAACCGGTTAAAGATTTAATACTTGAATAACTCGGGTGAACCAATTATTGTAAAAGGATTTAATTGAATATGAGTAATTTTATTACAAACAGCGAAACTCGCCGGCTGAAGAAACGCTTGATCGAACTTACCCAAAAAAGCGATCAGTTGAAATTTCTCGTCGGCTTTTTCTATTTCTCGGGAATCAGAGAACTTTACGAAGGGCTGAAAGCCAACCCCGAAGCAACGATGAAAGTTCTGGTTGGGCTCAACGTCGACAGATTCAATGTCGGCCTTCTTGAATTTGCGGATAACGATCAGCTTTCTGATGACGAAAAGACCCATCGATTTTTCCAATCAATAAAAAGATCTATTAATACCGAAGATTTTGATAACAGGGAATTTTACGAGCAAGTCAAGTTTTTTGTGGATATGATTCGAAACGACAGACTCGTTATCCGCAAAACTTACAAACCCAATCATGCCAAGCTCTATCTGTTCAAACTGGAGCACACACAGATTGCGCGCCAGAACCTGTTCATAACCGGAAGCAGTAACCTGACAAAATCCGGCCTTTCAACCCGGGATGAGTTCAACGTTGAAATCAGCGATTACGGCTTCAAAGAATCTGAAGATTATTTCGATTCACTCTGGGAAGAAGCGGTAAGAATCACCGAGCACGATGCGACCAAAGAAAAACTCATCAAAGTAATTGAAAAGGATACGCTGGTAAAAGATGTCACGCCGTTCGAAGCGTTCTGTCTGGTCCTGAAAACGTACCTGGATTCGGTCGAGCAGAAAGAAATCGGTGAGCCGCTTATAAGGACTCTGGAGAAGAACGGCTACATACCCTATAAATATCAGATTGATGCCGTCGAACAAGCCTTGGCCACAACAGAAAAGCACCAGGGCGTTATCGTGGCCGACGTCGTGGGATTGGGAAAGACGGTAGTAGCCTGTGCCATAGCAAAACAACTCAAAAAAAGAGGCGTTATCATCTGTCCGCCGGCTCTGGTCGGTGATAAAAATAAAAAATCGGGATGGAACCGCTATGCGGAACAGTTTGGCCTCTACGACTGGGAAGTCCGTTCGCTCGGTGACCTGGAAAACACCTTGGACTTTGTAAACACGGCCCGGGATATCGAAGTCGTTATCGTGGACGAAGCGCATCGTTTCCGGAACGAAGATACGAAGGGATACGAACTGCTGAAAAATATCTGCCGCGGTAAAGAAGTCATATTACTTACGGCCACCCCTTTCAATAACCGGCCGGAAGATATTTTCTCGCTGCTTAAACTGTTTATCACGCCGAAAAAATCTTCCATCACATATGAAGGCAACCTTGTAGATAAGTTCAGAGGATTCCGCAGCGTCTTCGATAAACTCAGCTACATCAAAAAACATGCCCATTCCATCGACCCTCAAAAGCGAAAAAAAGCGCAAACATACTATGATAAGCTGTTCGGCGGCGAAGATATCGATCTGGATAAAGTGGCAGAAAGAGCAAGGCGTCTTTCCGATCAGATAAGAGCCGAAATCGAGCCGGTAATGATCAGGCGCAACCGTCTGGACCTTCAGAATAATCCCCGTTATAAAACCGAAGTCAAGCAGCTTTCCACGGTGGCCGATCCCCAGGAATGGTTTTTCGAATTAAGCAAGCAGCAGTCCGATTTCTATGACGGAATAATCGAGTCTTACTTCGGCCAGTCCTATCAGGACGGACGGTTCCGGGGCGCTATCTATCGACCGTTTGAATACGAAAAAGGTTATACGGATGCGGATGCCGCCGAAAGTGAAGAAAAGCTGAATCGCGAAGACAACCGCCAGTTCCAGCAGCAGCGTAACTTGTTTGATTTTATGCGTCGCCTGCTGGTCAAACGGTTCGAAAGCTCGTTCGGGGCATTCGAGCAGAGCATAAGGAATTTTAAAAACGTTACGAGCGTCTGCCGCGACTTTATCGGCAAAACGGGAGAATACATTCTTGACCGCGACCTGCTTGAACAGATTTACGAGATGGATGCCGACGATATAGAAAAGTATTTGATGGAGTATGAGGAAAAAATTAAAAACGGAGAATATCCCAAGAATCATAAGCGCTATAAAGTAAAAGGCTTCGAACTCAAAGATAAATTCCAGGAAGATATCGAATCCGACCTTGAGCTGTATGATGAGATTCTGAATAACCTGTCGGAACTTCAACTGGTAAAAAATGATCCCAAAGTGGATTGTCTTGTGGACAATATAAAACGTGAAATGGGCAAAAAACCCGAGCAAGGCGAGCCTCTCCAAAAAATCATTATATTCAGCGAATACGTGGATACCGTCAATTACCTGGAAAAGGCACTCAAAAAACAATTTGGAGATAAACTGCTGGTCGTCTCCGGCGGCGCTTTGACGAACAGGACGGTGGAGAAAATCGAAAGAAACTTTGACGCATCACATCCGAACCCCGAAGACCGGTTCCAAATCCTGCTGTCTTCCGATAAAATATCCGAAGGTTTCAACCTGAACCGGGCCGGCATGGTCATAAACTACGACATCCCCTGGAATCCGGTGCGAGTTATCCAGCGCCTCGGACGCATCAACCGTATCAGCAAGAAAGTTTTCAACGAACTATATATCGTCAATTTCTTCCCGACCGAAAAAGGCGCCGAACTGTTCCAGGCTCGCGAGATCGCGGGCAACAAAATGTTTTTAATACATAACGCGCTCGGCGAGGATTCGAAGATATTTGATCCGAACGAAGAACCACAGGCCTCGGATCTTTATAACCGTGTGCAGCAGAATCCCGATAAGCTGGAAAAGGAAAATTTTTACACCCGCGCGCTCAACCGGTTTACCGATATAGAGAAAAAACACCCCGAACTGGTTAAAAAGCTCCAAAACTTCCCGCCAAGGGTCAAGGTCGCCAAACAGCATGAAGAGAACGAACTCCTGGTGTTTTTCAGAAAAGAACGACTCTACGTAATAGGTGCAAGAACCGATGTCGAGAAACCAGAGCCCTACCAGACCACATTCGAAGACATGTTTGGCAAAATCGAATGCGCGCCCGATGAAAAGGCCCTTCCATGGAATACGGACCGGTTCTGGCACTCGTATGATGCAATACAAAGATTCAGCGGTGAAAGCCCTGCACCTCTGAGCGAACAAAGTCTGGAAAGCAAAGCACGGTCCAACCTCGATTTTCTTATTAAAAGCGACAAACCTTATGTGACGCCTTACAAGGAATTCCTGCGTATTCTTAAAAAGGACATTGTATATTTCGGCACCCTGGCGGATTACACACTGCGCCGTATCGCTAATATCAGCCTGTCTGAAGAAGGCGTGAAGGAAATTGGTAAACTTGAAGCCGAACTCGGCAAAGACTACCTTGCCCGGGAAATAAAACGCCTCAGCGACCGGGAAAAAGAACTTATCATAGCCATAGAACTAAAAAACCATGAGTAATGCCAAACAAGCCTTAGAAGATGTTATTGAAGACCTTTCCGTCGAGAACCTCATCAGGTTTTTTCGTGCGAAAAGCCGGAAGTATTTCGCGCCGCGCCAGGAAGATTACCGTCGTTACGACGACGATGATTTTACCGATGGAAGAAAGATTGGCGAAATGAACTTTCCCGGCGACGACCGCGTGATAATCTGCTCTTTTCGGGTTCAGAAGAATCTAACCGAACGCTCCGGGAAAAAAGCTCAATATGAAAAAGCGAAAAAAGTGCTGAAATCCGCCGAAGACCAGGCGTTCTCGGCCGGCATTTTTATTTTCCACGACTCCGACGGCAAGTTTCGTTTTTCGCTCGTTTATCCCACATCCGTCGGACAGCGCCGTAAGTGGAGCAGCTTCCGGCGCTTTACTTACTTTGCAAGCAAAGAGATAACCAATAAAACGTTCTTGCAGCGGATCGGAGAAGGAGATTTCTCGAACCTCGAAAACATAA
>PUOI01000485.1 GCA_003552765.1 Candidatus Hydrogenedentota bacterium
CGGTGACGTAGCACGGGCTTCCAGCCCGTGATTCATGGCCTGGAAGGCCATGCCACCTCTTAGCGCGTTCACTTTGGCGGTCAACAACGGTAGGCTTGACACTTCACTGGCGCCTCCTCAGCCCTTGATTGTGGATAGCCACTATTCTCGGCGGTGAGGTAGCACGGGCTTCCAGCCCGTGATTCATGGCCTGGAAGGCCATGCCACCTCTTAGCGCGTTCACTTTGGCGGTCAACAACAGTAGGCTTGACACTTTACTGGCGCCTCCTCAGCCCTTGATTGTGGATAGCCTCTATTCTCGGCGGTGACGTAGCACGGGCTTCCAGCCCGTGATTCATGGCCTGGAAGGCCATGCCACCTCTTAGCGCGTTCACTTTGGCGGTCAACAACGGTAGGCTTGACACTTCACTGGCGCCTCTTCAGCCCCTAACTTTTGGACAGCCACTATTCTCGGCGGTGACGCAGCACGGGCTTCTAGCCCGTGATTCATGGCCTGGAAGGCCATGCCACCTCTTAACGCGTTCACTTTGGCCATCACCAAGGTCAAGCTTGGCGCAAACGCCATACACGATTCTGGGATGGGCTAGGTGCGTGGGTGCGTCTTGCGTCAAGGCGGCAATATGCGCAAGATGGCCGGTGGTTGCATTCTTGTAAACAAATTACTATACTGCCCACGTCAGCGGTTCTAATCACAACCCCAAACGAAAAGGCGTGGAGGCGGTATCCCCATGGCGTCAAAATCCATCCTGAAGCAGGAGCGAATCATTGAGGCCGTGCGGCAAGATCTCGAAGGGGACGAGGCGATTGATTTTGTCCACCAGTCGGGTTACGCCATCGCCTCCGCCGGCTACACCCGCCTGCTCAACCAACTCGGGGGCCGCGAGTACGTCCAGAAACGAATCGAGAAGGGGAAGACCAACCTCGAGATTCTGGCGGAATGCTTTCCAGACGCCGACCTCTCGGGCCTGCCCTGTCCGGAACCTGTGCAGGAGGAGTTGTTTGTGGACCTCACGGCGGACAAGGGGGCGGACGGGCCTCCTCCCGGAGATGGTCCCCTCTACGACACCGTCAAGCTCACGCTGAACCTGCCTTCGGACGTGTATGAAGCCCTCCGCCTCGCCTCGCGGGCCGAGCACAAATCCCAAAATCAACTCATCGTGGAAATTCTCACCACCGCCCTCTCGCAAATGCGTCCGCCAATGGACGGCGAGATATAGGTCCACGCGCTTCGGTGGACGGGGCATCTTGCCGCGCCCGCCGCAAATCAATCAACCCGCTGGGCCAAGGCAAAGTCCTTGACCCAGCGGGTTATCTCTCAGTTCTATAAACGCTGCCTATTCAGGCAGGTTAACTGTTACTTCCGCATCCGCCGGATGCCGTAGGCGCCGCCAAGCAGAGCAAAGGCTCCCGCCAACACGCCCAAGCCAAGACCGCCGGCCGCCGGGGCGAACGGAGCCATCTTAACATCCACCTCGAACACCTCGTCGAATGGGAAGCGAGGATGGCCTACCGAGACCGTGTAGATGCCGGCATCCTCGCGGGCCGCATCCGTGATGGCGTACTCGGGATCCGTGGTGACTTCCGTGCCCTCGAACATCCACGAATAGGTGGCGTCGGCTTCAAATTCGGAGTAGACCAGCACGGGACCAAGCGTGACATCACCGCCTTCCCTAATTCCGATCAAGAGCGCAGGGGGCACCTCAACGAGATCGGGCGCCCGGAGTTCGGCTTGCCATTCCTCATCCGTGTAGTCGTCATGCCGCACCCAGACCGTGTACGTGCCGTAGTCGTCCGCAGTGATGTTCTCTAGGATGAGGGTCCGTTGCTCGCTAATGGATTCGCCCCCGAAGAACCATTCAAAGGTCGCGCCGTCGATGGCCCTCACGCTAAACAGGACATCGTCGCCGAGAAGGCCCTCCTGGTCCTGAGGGGGACTCGTGACGATGCTCACGACGAGTTCAACCTGGAAAGTTTGCGTGTCGAACATGGGATGAGTCACCACGGCGGTGTAGATCCCTTCGTCATCCGAGGACGTATTGGTGATCTGCCATCTGGTCCCCGTGCCAAGAGACACTTCATTGGCCGTGCCCCTCGCATAGTACCACTCGATCTCCGCCTCGTCAGCCCACTGCGAATGAACCTCCACGGGACCGAGCGTTACATCGCCGCCTTCGCCCACGGTCACCAATTCGTCCGGCGTGGTCACCACCAGCGGGGGCGGCTCTTCGCCGTAGAACTCGATGGCCGCGATATCCGTGTGGTTATCGGGCGGACCTTCGTAGAACACGTACCGGAAGTAACCATCGTGATCGATGTTGAACGTGTTCCACTGGCCGGGGGATTGCTCTGCTTCAATGGTCAGCAGCACCTCGGCGTCGCCGAGGTCGGCTTGGTTGGCGCCCTGAATCGTGGCGCCTACGCCCCGGCCGGCAAACCCCTCACGCGGCGCATACCGGATGCCCGTGATCCTCTTGCCCAGCCCAGGCCCTAGGTCCAATCCCATATAAGCCGGATCGCCCGTGGGCGCGTCAAAAAACGTACCGAAGTCCTGGTCAAAAGCCGCCTCTATGTAGCGTTCCGGATTATCGCCCCAACTGCCTGCCGTGCCGATAATCTGGTAGCCCTCTGGTGAATCCACGCTCCACGTCCCATCAGCGAACGTGGTGATCACCTCGAGCCATTCGCCCTCGTCGGGTTGAGCGCCCGCCCCGAACGCCAATCCCAGGGCAAACGCCGCCCCTAGCCCCGCTGCCATCATGGTTCTCATCGCGCATCTCTTCTTCATAGCTCTATTCCTTCCCGTTTTTCCGTGGTTGCAACCACACAATTTCGGTTAACCCTAAAACGGAGCGAACGTTTGCCACAGGAACGCCCGCCCCGGCATTCCACAAGGTACCGGGGGATCACTCAAGCCCCGCGCCGAACGCCACCGCACGATGCGCCCGCGCGTCCATCACCACCGCACCCCTTCCAAAAGCCGCTTATCCCGATGGGCCGCCATGCCTTGCTTCCTCCTCTTCCTCCCGCAAGATTCACGCTCCGTCATTACTTTTCTGGGGTACAAGATAGCATCTTGTTCGGAATATGTCAACCTGTTTTTGTTAAAGGGAGAAAACCAAATGTATTCTTTTAGCATAAATGCCATAAGACACATTCATTTTGTTGTTTTCGAGCCGCAAGTATCCATGATCTTGATCGGTTTACCCCTATCCGTAAGGCGGGATCGGGCAGGAAATAGGCGCGCGGCCACGAGGGAAGGCTCGCATACGAAGAGCGGCCGGGCCAAGGTCCAAGAACAGACCCAGGCCCGGCCGCTGGTTAGAGGTTTTGTGCGGTGCGTGGCGGTTTGGCGCGGACGCTATAATGTGCGCAAACTGCTTGCAATATGTTGGCTGGCTTGCGGGCAGGCCATTATCCCGTCATGCCGTCACTCCGCCGGCGAAGAAAACCTTGGAGCCACAACACCCGGCAGGGCCGCGTGGGCATCGCCGGTTTCTCCGTACTGCCGGGCGGTGGCGAGGTTTTCCGCCAGCACGTCTCTCCAACCCACGTTCTCGCCTTCATTGGTGTGCGTGATGATGGCGGACGTATAGGGCCGTTCGAGCACATCCTGGTATATGTCCCGCGCATTCGAACCCGGACCCTCGCCTTCGAGATGGAGCATCACCTTGAACGCGGCAACCGTGCAGCCCGTGGCCACGATCTCGGGAATGACCTCGCGGTAATCCTCTTGCCCATGCCCTATCGTGAGGATGCAGTGATCCAGCTCGAATTCCTTGACCAGCTCCACCGCCAAGGCAGGGTTAACGGCCCCATGACTGGAGAACCCGATGTTGGCGACATCGCCGGCCTCGCGCAGCTCTTGCATGGTGGAAAACGCCTCGGCATTGTCCTCGACGCTATTGCCGAGCACGTCGTTGTGCACCAGATACACGTCGAAATAATCCCGTTTCAACCGGCCCTGGCTGGTTTGGAGATCGTCCAGTATCCCGTCGCGGGTGTTGCTGTAGGTCTTTGTGGATAGAACGAAGTGCTCCCAGTCGTTATCCGTGAGCATATTTCCCAGCATCTCTTCACTGGGGCCGTAGTTGATGGCCGTGTCGATGTAGTTGACGCCGTGCTCCATGCAAGAGGCGAGATACTCCTCGCGATCGGCCCCGGAAAGATAAGCATCTCCCGTAAACCGGCTTCCGGCTCCCATGGCGAGGGTGGAAGCCATCAAGCCGTTTCGGCCAAGCTTCCGTTTGGGCACGGGACCGTTTCCCAAGCTGGCGTGGCTCTTGGGCGCGCGCAACCGCCCCAGCGATGCCGCCGCCGCGATGCCTGCCGCGCCATAGCCAAGTTTCTTGCAGAATTGCCGTCTATTGAGTGACATAACCGTTCCTTTCCCGGCTGGAGCCGTCTTTGCCGCCCGCCCCCGCCGCAAGCGGAGCGCTTCCAACTGCCAATGGCTGGAAGTGAATTGTATCATTGCGGGAATTGGCGGCCAAATCCGATGC
>PUOI01000443.1 GCA_003552765.1 Candidatus Hydrogenedentota bacterium
CAGGCATTCACGTTGCGGGAACACAAAGGAGCCGAGAGATGCGAACCTACATAGCGCTGATGCTGACGGTATTGCTGGCGGGCTTTGGGGCCAGCGCGAACGCCGAATCGGTGTGGTACGTGGACAAGAACCAGACCGCCAATGAGGAGAATGGCGAATCGTGGGAGACGGCTTTCACGGAAATCCAGCCTGCCATTGATGCCGCCTATGAGGCGGGCGGCGGGGAAGTCTGGGTGGCCGAAGGGGTGTACGATGAACAGCGTGAATGGCATCACCCACAGGATGTGGTGCGTAACACGGGCGCGTTGCGGCTCCGCGATTATGTGGACATCCGTGGTGGTTTCTCCGGGAGCGAATCACATCGGGACGCCCGCGACCCAAGCACGAACAAAACGGTTATTGATGGGGCGATGGCCCGGGATGGGGAGGCCGCCTATCATGTGGTTGTTGGCGCAAGCAACGCCGTGTTGGACGGGTTCGTCATTCAAGGGGGTAAGGCCAACGAAGGATTGTTCGAGGGATACTACTCTAACCTGGAGGGAAGATACCAGCCATTCTACAATGGCGGCGCTTTGAAGAATACCGATGTGCTCAACCTGATCGTGCGGGACTGCGTGTTTCAGGACAACACGGCCGTGGAAGCGGGCTCCGCTATCTACAACCGAAACAGCGAGGTCGTCATCACGGATTCCCGAATCAGTGAGAATGACGGTGCGCCGGCAGTCGTCTCCGAAGGTCAAGGGAAGACCACGATCCGGAATGTCCTGTTTCGCGAGAATCCCATGGCGCTGCGAATTATCGGCGGTGATGTGCTGGTGGATGGCTCCGTCTTTGAAGACAATGGCAAACACGGGGAAGACGAGTTCGGGGATTCCCCAGTGGTCCTCGAAAGCTCGGACGCGATGACTATTCAGGATTCCATATTCGAAAACAACGTTGCAAAGACAGGGGGGGCTCTAACCATTGATGGCAGAGACGCCCGGATTATCCGCTCTTACTTCGTGGACAATACCGCTGGCTCAACTGGTGGCGCCATAAGCTTGCGCGCGCGCAGCATAGAGGTTGCGGAATGCGTTTTCGTGGGCAACACAGCCGAGTACGGTGGAGCCCTGTTCGCCTCGCACAGGGCTTCCGTTTCCCGTATCGTCAATGGGGTGTTCTGGCGGAATTACGCGACGAAACGAGGCGGGGCGGTTTCCGCGGTAGGTAGGTTACGCTCGGGAGGAATGATGGGCCCTCGGCCTGAGTTTGCTCGTTTGGATTTCATCAACTGTACTTTCAATCAGAATACGGCCGAAGAATATGGCGGGGCGATCTCCCACGGTCGCCATACCCGGTTCTCCATCTGGAATTCTGTTTTTTGGGACAACGGTCCCGATAGCTTTTATTTTAACGAATCCATACTCGAAAAACTGATTCATACATCCGTCGATGAGCCGTTTTCCCTCGACAACACAAGCGAGTACGCCAACGTCCTAGATGGAAATCCCGGTTTCAGGGATGCCAACAATGGAGACTTGCGACTTGAGGAGGGGGCGCCGGGCATTAATGCGGGGGATCCAGACATTGCCCCTGACAGAGATGTGGACGGACGGGTGCGCCCATGGGATGGTGGTGTGGATCTCGGGGCGCACGAGCACGATGCGCCGGAGGGTGGCCGCGTGCCATCGCAGACTGGACAGCCCCTTGAGGAGGCCGAAAACGCGGTTTTGGATGCAGGGTTAACAGTGGGCACGGTAACGGAGGTTAATGACGACAATGTGTTGGCGGGCCACGTAATCGATTTTTCTCCTGAACCGGATTCAATGTTACTTCCAGACCAGTCCGTGGACATCACGGTTTCACTCGGGCCGGACAAGCCTGTGGAAATTCCAGACGTTCGGGGAATGGCGCCCGCTCAGGCACAGGCGCGTCTTATCAGCGCTCATCTGACATCGGGAGAACTAGATGAAGGCTATAGTGAACACTATCGTGCGGGAGAAATCATGGCCCTCGACCCTGCCCCAAAGAATACGGTCAATCCAGGGTCTTCGGTTTCCTTGACCGTTTCAGTAGGTCCTGACCCGAACCAAGAACCTATTCCAATATCCACCATCGACGAATTGCAGAGAATCGGAGATAGCGAGGATTATCCTCTTGGGGCCGCCTATGTCCTCACCCAAAGTATTGACGCCACGAAAACAGCGGACAGGATTTACGGTATAGACTTTGAACCTATCGGAAAGCGAGTTGAACACCACGATCTTTCTGAGGCGTTCTGGGGGCAATTTGACGGACAGGGACACGCGATTGCGGGGCTCACCATAAAGCAGGAGCATCAGCCAGATGTGGGGTTGTTTGGGGCTGTTACATGGGATGCGGAGATCAGAAATGTTCACCTGATTGATGTGAACATTGAAGTAACAGAGTATCGCGCGCGGCAGATTGGAGGGTTGGTTGGTTACTGTGCCGGACATGTGGAGAATAGCTCTGTCCATGGTACTGTCTCAGGACACGTTGGTGTTGGTGGTTTAATCGGTAAACTCGCCGGGCGGAATCTCGGCGGGTCCGTGTCGAACAGCTACGCACACGGCGCTGTCGACGGCAGCACGAGCGTGGGTGGTTTGGTGGGACGCATGCGGCATGATGCCAGCATATCGGAAAGCTTTTCCACAAGCTCTGTTAATGCGTATTCGGGCGGGGGCGGTCTGGTTGGCAGCCTTGTCGGCAAGATAGAGAGATCTTTTGCGGCCGGGGACGTTTCGGTCCGACGGCGTGCAGCCGGGGGCTTGACAGGAGGCGCTGCAACGGATGCTATGGTTGTGGATAGCTATGCCACGGGTTCGGTAACAGGTAGCGGAGATACGATTGGCGTAGGGAGTTTGATAGGCAGGTGCGCCAACACCACCGTTTTGCGTTCCTATGCCGCCGGAACCGTTTCAGGAGCGCGGGGCCAGCGGCCAGCCGGGGATTGGTGGACAGGCGGGCTTGTGGGAAAAAGTAATGCCGATGACTACGTAATAGAATCGAGTTTCTGGGACGTTGAAACAACAGGCCAGACACGCTCCCTGGGGGGAGAGGGTTTGCCGACGGAAGAAATGATGCGCCAAGACGTGTATGATCAGGCCGGCTGGGACTTCACGGAGACGTGGAGTATCGATGAGGGGGATTCCTACCCGTACCTCCGCTACGAGGACAGCTTGGGCGCCGTACCCGATGTGACTGGCGCAACGATTGATGAAGCGGAATCCGTAATTGCCGGCGCGGGCTTTGAACTAACCTTGGTGCGTCAAGAGTACAGTTTCGATGTGCCCAAAGGGAAGATCATTCGCCAAGGACCTTCTCCTGGCGCCTTGGCGTCTGTGGGTAGCGCCGTGAGTCCCGTGGTCTCCTTGGGCGATCCACCAATGCCCAGCCATGATGGTCTGACGTTCGATGAAGCCCGGCAAGAACTCCAAGAAGGCGGCTTGGCGCCGGGCGAGGTGAGGTACGAGTATAGCGAGTCGGTTCCGGAAGACAAAATCATCAGCCTTGATTACGAGGCCAGTGAACTGGAGGCCGGCGCAGCGGTCGATCTCGTGGTGTCTCTCGGACCAGAAATGGGCGAGGTTCCAGATGCTGTTGGATTGCCATTTGGGGAGGCGCTAGACCTCTTCGACGAGGCTGGTTTTGAACGGGTGGACCAAGAATGGGAGTTTACTAGCGATGTGCCTGAAGAGAAAGTGTTTGCGCAAGATCCGGAGGCGGGAGAGTTTGCGCCCTTGGGAGAGCAAATCGAGCTACGGATTTCACGCGGTGAAGACGCCAAGGTTCCTGAGCTGATGGAGCTGTCTCTGGATGCGGCGGAAGACGCACTGGAAGAGGCGGGACTTACACTAGGCGCGGTTAGAGAGGACAAAGACCCCGATTTCTCCTACGGCGTGGTTATCTATCAGAGCTCTGCTCCCGGCCGCATTGTGGGGCCCGAGCACTCAATTGACCTCACGATAAACTCTTCCAGCGTTCCCGGCGATGTCACGGGCAACGGCGAGGTGAACGCGCGGGACATCCAGCTCGTGATCAACGAGGTGCTCGGTCTTTCCGTCGATGAGCGATACGAGACCGACCAAACCAAGAGTGGCGACACGGACGCCCGCGACATTCAGAAGGTCATCAACGCCGTGCTCGGCATCAAGTGACGGCGCCGGGGGAAGGAGGCGATAGAGGAAGCGGCGTCCCTGCTGTGTGAAGCGGCGGGGACGCCGCTTCTACATTCCCCTTGATCCCCGTAGCCCCGGCATCTTGCCGGCATACATATCACCGCCTACATAAGGCTTTTCATGCCGGCGAGACGCCGGCGGTACGATTCTTCGTTCGAAGGGGTGGCCGCTAGGGCCGGGGGATGTGAAGGGCCGAGCCGTAGAAGCGGCGTGCCCGCCGGTTTCCTAAGTTCTACCTCCCGCTTGATCCCCGTAGCGCCGGCGTCTCGCCGGCATACATATCACCGCCTACATAAGGCTTTTCATGC
>PUOI01000559.1 GCA_003552765.1 Candidatus Hydrogenedentota bacterium
AAAGGCCGAGCCCAGCTCGTGATCACCCGCCACGGGCCGCGCCTTGATGAGTGCTTGGCGCTCCCAGGCTTGTCCCTGATGCTCGTAATAGAACATCGCGCCATCGAGGCTCACCGCCAGCGGAGCCATCCGCCCATGGGGCCGCAGCCGCATGTCCACCCGGAACACCACGCCCTCGCTGGTGTTGTCCGACAAGGCCTTGACGATCCATTCGCCGAGTTTCTGGAAGTACTCTTGATTGGAGACGCTGCCCGAGGTTCCCCCGGTGGTCTCACCGCCAGCGCTGAACAGAAAGATCAGGTCGATGTCCGAGCTGAAGTTCAGCTCCCAGCCGCCCAGTTTGCCCATGCCCAGCACCGTGAAGCGCGCCGGCGTTTCGCCATCGGCTTCCATGGGCTCTCCGAAACGCTCCGTCAGACGATGGAGGCCCCGGTCCACGGCGGCTTCCAGCGCGGCCTCGGCTAGATGGGCCAAGTCTTCCGTCACCGACGCGACGGAGGCGTGAGCAAATAGGTCGCGGACGGCGATTCGCAGGATTTCCCGGCGCTTGAACCGCCGAAGACAGCGGCACTGGCTCTCGAACGAATCGAACGCGGCGATCTGCTCGCGGATCTCGTTGCACATGGCCTCGCGGGGACGGGCGTCTTCCAGCTCGGCTTCTTCCCAAAGCCAAAGCACGTATTCGGGATTGCGGCAGACGATATCCGTGAGAAATTGGCTCTGGCTGAATATGGTGACGACAAGGCGGGCGAACCGCGGCGCCACGCCCATGAGTTCGAGCACCGTGCGGGGATTGACCGCCGCGCCAATGAACCGGTCCAGCCGGAGGAGCGCCGCACTGGGATCTGGGCACTCGGCTAGAAACCGGCTGAGGTTTTCCTCAAGGCCGGGCCGGGCGGGTTCAAGGATGCGTTCGAGGATTTGCTCGGCCTGCTCTGGGTCGGTGAAGGGGATGGCGTCAAAGACTGTGTTCACGCCGGGGCTCCTTGTTGCACCACTCAAAGAAGCCCGTGTAGACGCCGCGCGCATCCCCTGTGGGCCGCCGAACCGGCTGGATAAACGCGGGCCGGTACTTGAGGGTCTTGAACTGGTTTTGGGAAAACGGGTTGTCGTTAGAGGCGCACGGGCCGGCCGTGACCCGTGCGCCAAGTTTCACTGCCCATCCTGGCTGTTTCAGGCCAGAACAGGGGCCTTTCCTCTACGAGGCCGCCGAACTACTGCGGCGCATCTTCCATTTCCTGCTGCAACTCTTCCAGGCCGTCCTGCAGATCTTGCTCCATTTCCTCGCCAGCCTGGTCCGCGGCGTCCATCAACGATTCGATGGCCTCATCGGCGCTGTCCGCAGCGTCTTCCATGTGGTCTTCCGGCTCGGGTTCTTGCTGACACCCCATCGCGAGAAAGGCCACCGCGGCCACCACAACCAGGCCGCGCTTCCAAGAGTGTAAGCTAAACAACGACATGATGCAAGGCTCCTTTGTTTGATGTGGACGGAGGGACAGCTTCAGAGGGATAGCCTCCAGCCATCTTCCGCCGCATCCTCAGATTAAGGCCATTGAAAACGGCTTCATCCCAATGCGCTGGCTTTCCGGCGGACCGTCACGGTCAGGCAAGACGTGACCATCACACCCTCGTGCCTCGCAATCTTCCGCCGAAAAGCAGCGTAAGCACGAACAGGATGAGAAACACAACGAACAGAATCTGCGCCGCCGTTGTAGCTACTCCCGCAATACCCGTAAGACCTAGAGCTGCGGCAATCAACGCGATGACTAGGAACAGTATCGCCCAAGAAAGCATATCGGCCTCCCTTCTTGATCCCAAGAAGCCCTGGGATCGGTTATGGTTGAAGCACGGCGGAACACCAGAGCAGACCTGACTCTTTCAACTTGGTGCGCACTTGGCCCTTTGTCCACCGTGCTCTACCTGAATCCTGCCCACAAGGAATTCAATGTCTCCCCCTTGGAACGGGCCAAGCTGTTCCCGGTTAGGCAAGACGTGACAATTACACCCTCGGGCCTCGCAATCTTCCGCCGAAGAGCAGCGTAAGCACGAAGAGGATGATGAACACGAAGAACAGAATCTGCGCCGCCGTTGTAGCTACTCCGGCGATACCGGTAAGGCCTAGAGCCGCGGCAATCAACGCGATGATTAGAAACGCTAAGGCCCAATGAAGCATATCGGTCTCCCTTATTGGTCCCAAGAAACCCCAGACATCGGTGGCAGCCGAAGGGGGCAATCCTCTGCGACCGAAAAGCAGCGCAAGCACGAACAGGATGATACTTACGAAGAACACAACCGCTGCCGCCGTCGTGGCTACTCCAGCAATACCGGTAAGGCCCAAAGCCGCGGCAATCAACGCGATGACTAGGAACACTAGCGCCCAAGACAGCATATCGGCATCCTTTGCTGATCCCGAGAAGCCTGGGATCGGTGTCGGTCGAAGCACGGCTGGTCCCTACAGCAGATCCAACTCTTCCAGCTTAGCTCTCACTTCATCCTTTGTCCAGCCGTACTGTTCCTGAATCTTGCCCATTAGGAGTTCAAGGTTTCCTTCGGAACGAGCCAAGTCGTCGTCCGTCAACCGGCCCAGGCTTTCCTTCAATTTGCCCTTGACTTGGTTCCAATTGCCCTTCAGTACATTCTCATCCACGGTTCTGGTCTCCTATTTCTGCTTCCGTTTCCCAATTCTCGCGTGACGTTCTACTCCGTCACGGTATCATGGGACCTTAGTCGCGAACCATGAGGTTGCTCGCGTCCACGCTTTGGACGCCACGAACACCCTCGGCGCTTTCAACGGCCAAATCTCTTTCAGCCGCTGAATCGACAACCCCGGTCAGTTCGACTACGCCATCGGTTGTACTCACCTGAATGGCGCGGCCGGGCACGTTCTCCGTAAACAACAGAACGCCCTTGACTTTTGTCGATATCCATCCGTCGGAGAGGGCGTCAGTCACTTGGCCAACGGCTTCCTCCGTTTCTTCCGCGGCCTCTTCCACCGGCCGCTCCAACCCGGTATCAACCGTCAATTCATTGTGCACTTCATCGACGCCCCGAGTATTCCGAGCAAGCTCACCGGCCAAATCCCGCTCCTCTTCGCTGCCGACGATGCCGGACAAGGTTGTGACACCCTCGTCTGTACTCACCTGGATATCCAGCCCTTGAAGATTTCGATTCCACAATAGCTTGGATTTTACCGCCGTGCTGGCCGTTGTGTCCGTCACGGTTTGCTCGAATGTTCGCCGAGCCGGCTCTTCATCGCCAATGTGACCGGGTTCGACCTCGATGTTATTGACCACGGATTCCACACCGTCCACGCTCAGCGCAATCTCTTCGGCCAGGTCCCGTTTGATGTCCTCATCAACGGTGCCGTGGAGCGTGGCTTCACCATCGCTAACCTCAATATCGAAGGAAAAAGGATTCAAGTGAGGGTTGAGTGCTAAAGAACTCCATATCGCGCCTTCCCGCCGGGCATCCGTCCACTCCCAATCAGGTTCGGACGCGGACACGTCTTGGAACCCCGGGCTCACCGCAATCATTAGCGCCATGGCGGTTAGTGTGATGCACTTGGCATATGTCGTATACATGTTGATGCCTCCTGGTGTTTCGTTGAGTTTCTCTGCACGCTACCCCAAGAAGTTGTGCTGTCATGACCAGGCATTTGGTCTCGTACGATTACCCATATCGCGCCTTTCCGCCACATATCCGTTCACTGTCAATCAGGTTCCCGCGTAAAGACGCCCGGGAACTCCTTACTTCCAGCATCGGCGCCATGGCGGTCAGGGTGATGAACTTGGCACATCTATATGTAAACATGGCGATGCGGCCTCGTATTCCATTCAATTCTCCCTGCACGCTACCCCAAGAAGCTTGGCCGTCATTCGGGAAAGTGTGTGTCTATAAATCAATTCTAACATATTTCTAGGCGGGATGATGAGGTGTGCTGACGGCCTGTCTCGGGACCAGGCATGCTCTGAATTGGAGGGTTTCCACGCGACCGTGATGTCTTGTCATCGCGTTCAGGGCAGTCAGGGCTGTCTGGAAGGGCATAGGCTGTTTATCAGCCAGCAGGTTACGCGGGCGGTCTCATGGAGGCCGCGTTCCAGACGCGAATCACGTTGAACGCCGCGGCTTCCAGCAGGGCTACCGCGTTCTGGAGGGCTTCTTCCAAGGTCATGGGGCCGTTGCACAGGGAAAAGGCGGCGGTGAGCCCGTCGTCTTGGAGCGTTTCGTAGCCCGGCTCAAGGGCGCCGGCGATGGCGATGGCGGGGACCCTGTGCCGCGCGGCCAACGCGGCGACGCCTGCTGGGGTTTTGCCCGATGACGTCTGAGCGTCGAGCAAGCCTTCGCCCGTGAAAACCAGGTCCGCCGCCGCGATGCGTCGCTCAAGGTCCACGGCGCGCGCCACGACATCGAAGCCCGGTTCCAACTCCGCGCCGCAAAACGCGACAAGACCCGCGCCGAGTCCGCCCGC
>PUOI01000342.1 GCA_003552765.1 Candidatus Hydrogenedentota bacterium
GGTAATATTCTGGCTTTCATCGACGCTGATTGCGCTGCGGAGAAGACGTGGATTCAGACGATTTTCGACCATTTCCACCAGTCCGATGCCGCTGGCGTTATCGGGGGTGACGTCCGCATCAAGCCACGTGGAACGCTTTTCGACCCGATTGAGGCGTACGAAAGCATCTTCGGCTACCGGTTCGAGTTATACATCCGCCGAGACGGGTTCGCCGGTACCGGTAACCTGGCGATGCGCCGGGAGGTATTCGACACGGTTGGGCCTTTCGGGGGCATCCACATCGCGGAAGATCGAGACTGGGGACAGCGTGCCACCCGGGCCGGTTTTCCGCCCGCCTATGTGCCGGATATGATCATCTATACTGAGGCTCGTAAGAGCTTCTCCGAGCTTGCACGGAAATGGGATCGGCACATCGCCCATGATTTCGCCGGCGTCAAGGGCGTGAAACGGCGGCTGCGCTGGTTCCTCCGCAGCTTGGCCCTCGCCGCTTCCCCGATCGCCGAGATACCGCGCGTGCTCCATTCCTCGCGGGTCCGGGGCAGCAGAGCTCGAATGCTGGCGTTTGGGGTTCTTTCGCGTATACGCGTCTATAGGTCACGGCGAATGATGCAACTGCTCCTCGGAGGACTTCCGGAGCAAATGGCGCTGGGTTGGCACAAGGAATGAGGGGGCTCATGTATTCGCAGGCCAGTCTTCAGGGGAGCTTTAATGGCGGCCCTTGAACCGAAGCTCCCGACAACAGCTCGCCAAGAACCGGGGCTCTCCGACCCCGAGCTGTCGATCATCATCGTCAGCTTCAATACCCGGGAAATGACTCTGGAGTGCATTGCGTCAGTCAAGGCCGAAACGCACACGAGAATCGAGGTCATCGTCGTCGATAACGCATCGACTGATGGGTCCTCCTATGCCGTCGCCGATGCGCATCCGGATGTCACGCTAATCGCAGAGAACACCAATCACGGCTTTGGGCCAGCGCACGCCATCGCTCTTGAACGCTCACGGGCCCCATGGATCCTGCTTTTAAACCCCGATACCGTTGTCCTTGACGGTGCGCTGGACAAGCTCCTCGCCTTTGCCAAGGCTCAGCCCCAGGCAAAGATCTGGGGTGGACGGACTCTTTTTGGTGATCGGACGCTCAATCCAGCATCCTGCTTTGCAAAGATGACCCTTTGGTCCGTGTTCTGCAGGGTGACCGGGTTGAATGGCCTCTTCCGGGGATCCGAGCTGTTCAACTCAGAGTACTACGGCGGATGGCCCCGTGATCACGCGCGCGAAGTGGATATCGTGTCCGGCTGCATGTTCCTCATCAGGCGGGAATTGTGGGACGAGCTCGGTGGCTTCGATCCGGCCTTCACCATGTACGGGGAGGAAGTCGATCTTTGCCTCCGAGCACACAAGCTGGGAGCAAGGCCGATGATTACACCGGATGCAACCATTATCCACTACGGCGGCGCAAGCGAACGTGTGCGGTCCGAAAAGCTTGTTCGCCTCATGCGTGCAAAGATTGAGCTCATTCACAGGCACTTTCCGCCTGGACAGCGGCGGGCCGGGACAGCTCTATTTAGACTATGGCCGTTGTCCAGGCGCCTTGCCTATGCCGCAGGCGCGAGGCTTCTTGGCCGCGACACACTCACGGAACCTGCCGCGGCCTGGCAATCTGTGTGGGCACGGCGCGCGGAATGGCAGAACGGCTTGTATGATGCAAATTGCACTACACACCCAGTAGAATGAAACCCGTCTCGCTTAATCAATTATTTCCTTTCAACGCCGCCGGTAAAACGGAACCCTATCGTGATTTGTTGGAGACAATGAAATCACGAATTGTTTCGATCAACGCTGGATCCGCATACCTACCCAGGCGCTGAGCACCAACCGGGGGCTGACTCACCGCCGCCTCGACAATCGTCGGCAACTCGAATTCATCCATAGCCACATGGACGCCTGGCCGTCCTTCAAAACGCTTCCCCGTGGCAACCTGGTGGTCATTGCGGTGTTCATTGTACGCGGCTTTTCGCGGCATGATAACAATTGGCTTTCCCGCCATTAATGCCGAAATGATTGTGCCCATCCCCGCATGTGCCACCACAAGGTCCGCAGCTGCAAATCGCTCATCCCAATCGTCAGGACCAAGGAACCGGCTCCACGCCATGTTCTTGGGCAGATAGCCCTCTGAGCCCACGTTCGCGATTTGCGCGAACGCCTCCACCCCATTTTTCCCGGACCATTCATCCATCGCGCGAATTAAGCGGTGAAATGGGAGTTGTGTTCCGACACAAACGAAGATCACAGAACCGAGCCACGATAGGAAGGACCGTCCTTGAGGCCAGCCTGCCCCTTTGCCAGGTCGGGCCACTGCGTAAGCCAGAGATCAGCAAAACGTCCCGCGCGCTTCCCAGACAGAGACAACTCATCGGCGTTCGCCACACTGTCCAGCCACACGGTTCGGCTACCAATCATCTTCGCAACAACAAGCGCGAAGAATCCGACCGATGCCCCGGTGGTAATCACTACCGTTGGCCGTTCACGTAACACAACGCGTCCGACCGCAGCTACCTGATGCACCAGATCGAGTTTGCGCGATCGATTGGCGTCCGGTACAACGTAAAAACGCTGATCGGAGCCGCGCCCGCCTGGCAAGTCCCGCTCCAAACCGGCATTGGTCGTCATGTACGCGCAATCTACGCCTGCCCATGCCGGGGTCAACCGTAGCAGTTGAATCCAATGGCCCCCACCGGAGGCTACAGCCAACACGCGCGCACCTTCCATTGCATTATCCCAATATGATAGCTGGAAGCCCTTCTTCGCGCGATGAGCTTCGCGAACAAGTTTGGGAGGATGCTGGGAGTCTAAAACCATCACTTGCGTCAGCCTCTTTGGAGGCAAATGTTGCCGGCTGCAAATTCGGCATCACTAGAGACTCGGACATCCCACCCGGCCGCGTTAGTCAACAAAGACTGCCGGGGCCCTGGGTTGGGGTTCGCTTTGTCCGGCACTATTTGCAATTTCTCTGTAGGCATCCCACATATTTATCGTGAAAGTCGACATGCCCCACGCTCCAGATCCGGGGTTTCCTTTCGCCCGAAAGCGATCCGCGTAATCAAAAAAAGCTTGCCAGTTCCACGCTTCCACTCCCGATCCGTCGGGTATGAACATCATGGCGAGAGCATTAGGCACGTATTGGGCACCCACGTACCGATAAACGGCGTTGTCCCAAGACGCGTTGTCTCTTTCCGGGGAGCTACAGTGACGAATCCCCCACTCGGGCCAGCCAACCATATCACTGGTATAAGGGTCGCCCCTGTGCTCGCGACCAATGTCAGCTTCACTAACATACCAAGTTGTGCAATCCTCTTGAAAGCGATTGTTATGTTCTGTGCCGTCCGCCGCATTCAGAATGTCTGAGTCATTGAGTGCAAGGCCCGCCAACACAATGGGCAGTTTCCGGCCGTGGTTGTGCCCGCCATCCGCCCACCATCGTCCTCCGGCCTGTGTGCGCCCATAGTTGTCAAGCCCATATTGCACCAGCCCAACAAGAAGATCACGTTTTTTTTTGTTGGGGTAATCGAGGTGCAAAAGCAGAGCGTTGGTACCGATCCGCTCAGCGATTCTAGAACCATACGCAGGCTGGTTATTCCGTGCCTGAATCATCCGCTGGGTCCACGTCCCGGCTGCCTGTTCGTTCCAAAACCGAAGCATTTGGGTCGAACGACTCGCGATGTCGGGGGTGCTATCAACTGGCGGGAGGGAGCGAAGAATCGAATAATCAAGCTGGGATTCAACCCAGTGAGATGTCTTGTCGGTTCCGTACGGGTGTGGTCGGAACGCACCATCTGGAGGCACCTCAGAAACAACCGTGAGGATCGCGGTATCTTCCAGACGCGGTTCGTTTCCAGACGGGGTAGGAGTAATGCGGGAACGGGTGGACACAACCGATCCGGTGTCAAGACGCAGAGACTCTCCTGTCCTGCTGGGGGCTCGATTCAATTCCTCGACGTAGCCCATTTGACCGTCGCTATCATAGCCGATTTGGTTTCTGCCCCCCCCGTCAGCAAGCGGGTTGACCTGAGTTCCATTAATGATTCTGCCATTAAAATCCACCGATTCCGGAGAGATCCGGGTGATGGTCACCGGCCCCAGCACCCACCAATCCCCGTTGGCATACCGCCCCACCCGATACTCCTGATCGAAGTACCAGGTAATGCCATGCTGACTCACCGACGCCGCCATATCCTGCGCGGCGTCTGAACCACTGCTACCGCAGGATACGAGCATGGCCAGTGCCGCGATCAGCAGCCCCGCCGCCTGCGCTAGCCGTGAAAAGCTTCGATGTGCCTGAATCATGATCTACTCCCTGCCGGCTTCGGCATGGACTGAACCGCGGCACCGTCCGGCCTGGCATGTCGCCGTGGTGCGCGGCGCGTTTTCTCCGGGATGGCCGTCTGCTCCACGGCTACCGCA
>PUOI01000028.1 GCA_003552765.1 Candidatus Hydrogenedentota bacterium
GTGTGGAAGCTAAACCCGCCGCTGAGCTGGCCATCGACAGCGCCCGCCGCATCCTCCTCCGGGAGAACCGCGCCCTGGCGTCCTTCACGGGCTCGCTCCAGGGCGGCTCGCCAAGCCTCCATACCATCGTCCCCGGTTTCCGCGGCGGGATCTTCGTCACTCGCTCCGGGATCGGTGTTTTGCGCCAGCAAAGCGGCGCTCCCTTCGTTGAGGCTCTCGCGCGCCCCCAACGCGATTCCCATCGCGCCGGATAGGGCTAGGATTCCGCACA
This sequence comes from Candidatus Hydrogenedentota bacterium, assembly GCA_003552765.1. Lineage (GTDB taxonomy): Bacteria > Hydrogenedentota > Hydrogenedentia > Hydrogenedentales > SLHB01 > SKRY01. Next base: position 272 of record PUOI01000028.1, read on the forward strand.
GGGCCAGGACCGTGAACACAAGGGTTGCGGGTTTTCCATCCCGCGCGATTTGACTGAACACACTTGCAAAGGTTTTCACGTCATACTCTCCCCATACGCTTCGTGAGGCATCCCCCGGGATGGCTACCACAGCGTTGGTTCTGCTTCCTCTCCCTATAATTGCGCCTCGCCGCCTTCCTGTTCGCACACCGTAGAACAACGAGACCGAATCCAGCCAGAGCACGATCCGGTGCATGTCCTCGCCGGAAGGTTGCACATCGTGGTGGCCTTCCTTGAGCACATGATACAGTCCCGACGCGCGCGCGCCAAATTCGCCTGGGGTTGCCGTACCATGGCCCCCATCATTCGGACTGCACCGGTTCCCCGTACAGGTCAAGCCGGGGCGTATTCTCCAGCAACTCAATGAGGGGCTCGAAAAGATCGAGGAGCGCCTGATAATCTGCGTCGTCTCTCGATTGAAAAACCGGTTCGCCGCATACTTCCGTGCCGCCCGCCGAAGTTGCCAATGGCGCGAGCATAAAGCGGTTGAGTTCCGGTTTCTCGACGCGCAGGTACCATTCTTGCGGCACACCACCTTCGTGACACGAAACGCAGCGTCTGGCCGCGATCCCCTCGAATACTTGTTCAAACTCGTCCGGCCACATCCTGCGGGAACCCACCCGGCCGCGATGATTCGAATCGCTGGTTCCGTAGTAGGGCACATTGAGATCGATCCAAGCCAAAATCCGGCGCTTTTCGTAATCCTCCAACTGAATTCGGGGTTTGCCTTCCTCATCAGGATGGCCCGATAGAATGACATCCGCCAGCCAACTAGCCGGCGAACCCCAGAAACGGGGGGTGATTTCGAGAATATTGGCCTCGGAATTGTTGTATGTAGATATCCATGAGGTATACGGGTTATTGAAATCCCGCTGATTGGCGTTACCAAGCAGGGGGTTTTCCGCAGGCGTGTCCTGCCGGGCCAGCCGTTCATAGGAGACATTGAAGAAGTCTGTCATGTCTCCCGAAAGGTCCAGATCGCCGCCGGCCTCGCGGGGGTTGTGACAGCTCACACAATTCCGGTCCAACACCGGCTGGACAATACGTTTATAGCTGAATCCCTCAAGTCCCCATTCGGGTGTTTCGAGCGCCTTGGGCGGCCGGAGAAACGCGGTGGGCGCGGATGTGTTCGGCGGCGACATCGACCGGTGGATAGGGTCTTCATGACAGCCGATGCAGCTTTGCGTTTCGCCGGGCATCAAGTGTGTGAATGAGCGCATGCGCTGCAGGGCGCGGCCGTGCTCATCCAACGCCATAAAGTAGATCGGCCGCCCGGCGGGAACAGTAAACGCCGCCGAACCGTCGGATTCCACTTCAACCTCGCCCCACACTCGCTTTGGTGCATAGGTGGCCCCACTGGAGACCACGGGAAACTGGAATCCAAAGGCGCGGAAGTCGGGATGAATTTCGACCGGTTTTTCGATTTCCTCGACCACGCGCAGTCTTGCGATCTCTCCGCGCTTCACGTGCGGTTCCAGCCCGCTGTATATGTCCTGGAGATATAAGGTGGCCATCCCTTCTCGCGAGCCGGCGTTCGCGGACGCCTCCAACGGGGAGCTGGGGACGGGCGGAACCGGTGTGGCCCTAACGGGCTGCGGATTGAAGAACCCCATCTCGCCCCGCCGTTCGAGCGCCACGGCCTCCTCTGTACCGTCGTAGTCACGCACCAGAATGGTTCCATCGCGCGACACGATGAAATGGGTGTCATCAAGCGGAAACGGATTTTCGTAGGGACCGCTAACATGGTTTCCGGAGCCACGGTCCACCTGTCCTATATCCACTTCGGGCGTGAGGTTTTGTATAGACGCCTGTGCGTTGACCCCGCGGCGGCGGTCCAGAATGCCCACCCCGCCGCGGGCGGGTCCGTTATGGGCGGTCAGCAGGCAAAGCACCTTGTCGGAGCCGGGTATGGGGCGTGCTTCCATGAAAGTGGCGGGGCTCAGTACGCGATTCCCATAGTAGACCTGCAAGCCCGTGCCATCCGGCCGAATGGTCCACAGACTCTGAATGGGAATCGCGGGGCGGTCCACATACTCCCATCGGCTGAAAATGAGCCGGCCGTCATGAAGCACGTTTGGGGTGAAGTCATTCAGGTAGTTGGCCGACAAGCGCGCCACGTTCGATCCGTCGCGATCCATGCGGTATAGGACGCCGACCGGAGAATCCCAGCAATAGGCGTAGGCCTCTGTCCGCGTGGAAAGGAAGGCTATCCCGCCATCGGGCAGCCAAGCGGGATTGAAGTTGTAGTGGCCGCCCTCGGTCAACTGAACCAGACCGGTACCGTCCACGTTCATGCGATAAATGTGATAGGTTTCCGCCTCACTGCGCCGCCAACTGAAGAGTACCTCCTTGCCGTCGTGGGATACCTGTAAATCCAGCAACTGGCCGTCCTCCGCATCAACCAGTTTCTCCAGTTCTCCAGTCTTCAGGCGCCAGCGGTAAAGCGCGCCGCCGGGGCGGAAATCCTCGTTATGATAGGTGTATACATGCGAAGGCCGTAAGTCCTTACGTTCAATCAGCAGCAAGCTGTCGAACCCCATCTCTCCGGATACCAAACGCTTGCCCAACCGGGTGAGCAAAGCCTCGTCCAATAGACCCTGGTCCGGCGGTTCGGAGAAGATCATAATCTCCGAGGCGCCCGGATTGGGACCCTCGTCAATTTCCGTGAACTGCAGTGTCAAGGTGCGGGTTGTAATCGGCTCCTTCAAGGTGACGCGCTGGCCGCCGGATCCGCGTTCGAGAGGGGATACGATGAGCGCGGGCTCATTTGCATCGGTATGAATTGCCACTTCTCGAAAATTTTCATCTTCGCGCCAAGCGGTTCGGCCGAAATAAACCACTTCCCGTATGACTACGGGTTCGGACCATTCATAGCTCAGCGTGGCCCCCACAGCCTCCGCGCGGGGCAGGCACCAGGCATCACCGGCATCCTTGCGCGAACCCTGTGCGGGAATTTCTCCATTGGCCGTGAAGGCCCCCGTATAATCGTCGTTGAGTCGTTCGCTTTCGGTGATGGTTGCTGCAGGCGCCAGGTTCCGCGGCGCCGGAGAATAGCCGCCCCCATCATTCAAGGAATCCCCGTTTTGGGCTGCCACCCCGTCCGGCGCTGCCGAATATCCCGCCTCCAGACTATACGGATCCGTTTCCCGATCCGGCCCGGCGGGATCTTCGTCACCCGCTCTGGGATCGGTGTTTTGCGCCAGCAAACCGGCTCCGCCCCCGTTGAGGTTCTCCCTTGCGCCCAATGCGATCCCCATCGCGCCGGATAGGGCTAGGATTCCGCACAAGGCCAAAACGCCAAACATAATGGTTTGACTGAACGCAACTCCGGAATATCTCATGACATGTCCCGCCAGATTAGTGCCGCTCTGTTGAAGTTGGTGTGCCCGCTAGGTTCTGTTCGCGTATGAACTCCCGGATGTTTTCCCGTTCAATGGCCTCCATGGCGCGCCGCTTTTCAAGGAAATGGTTGTACTTGTCCATTTCTTCATCCGACCACGCATTCGCCTCGGTGTAATCCCCCGCGTAAGGCACGGCCAAATCGATCCAGGCCGCCAGCTTATCCATTTCTTCTTGGGTTAGCTCGACATCGTGATGGCCTTCTTGCAGCATCGCCATCATGGGCGACTTGGCCGCCCCCGCATCATAGGGAGGCAGCATGGGCGGGACCGACTGCGGGTTGATCCAGTTCACAATCGAGCCATTGGGATCGGCGGTGTAGGCGCCGTGCTGCTCCGCGTTGAGCAAGTTGATATACGACTCGCTCCAGTCCCGTTTGGCTACTTCGTCCCGAACCGGCGTGCTCAGCAACGAGAACGGCGGCTGGAGTTCGCCTTCTCCCGTGGAGCCATCATGGCAGCTGATACAGTGGTTATTCAGTATCGGCTGAATCTCTTCCCGGTAACTGAAACCGCGCGGCGGCCCATAAAAAGGCTCCAGCGCTTGCACCCCGGCTTCCATCGCCCGGCTGGTGGGGGTTGGCCCATGTGCGGGCGGGGCGTCATGTTTGCTCTCGCTGTGGCAGCCGATGCAGGAAAGCCGCTCGCCGGGCTGAAGGGTGGACCAGCTGCGCATGGATTGAACCGCCTGTCCATGCTCATCGATGGCTTGGAAATACAGCGGCGTGCGAGCGGGCGCTTCAA
>PUOI01000234.1 GCA_003552765.1 Candidatus Hydrogenedentota bacterium
AACCGGGATGTCACCTGAACAGGTTGACACTTTACTCCAAAGCACTTACCAGGTAGATGATCAAAAAAGCAGCGGTGAGTACAAAGGGCCGGGGTTAGGGCTGGCGCTTTCTAAAAAGCTTATTGAGATGATGGGAGGCTCGATCGATATTAAAAGCACATTAAATAGAGGCAGCGCATTTTATTTTACTATACCTTTTGTCCTGCCCGAATACGCCGTGGATATAAACGAAGAGTCCCGGGCTGAAATAACTACCCCAAAGGAAGAACCAGGCCGGGAAATTAGAAAACTTGAAATATTGCTGGTGGAAGATAAACCCCTGAATCAAAAGCTGGCCGCTTATATACTTGAAAAAAACGGGCACAGTGTGACCGCAGCAAATAATGGTATAGAGGCGCTGGAACTATACCGTAAGCGGCGCTATGACCTCATTTTTATGGATATTCATATGCCCGAAATGGACGGACTGGAAGCAACAGTTCAAATCCGCGCTGCAGAACAGGAGGAAAACCGCCGCACGCCTATTATTGCCATGACTGCATATGATATGCCGGAAGACCAGAGCATCTTCCTGCAGGCCGGAATGGATTACTGCGTGACCAAGCCGGTTAATTCCGATGATTTATATTATGCTTTGGAGGCGGTTAGAGATATGACACCTGAAAAGCCGGAAGAACAGGATATTCCCCGGGATGACATCAGGGAAATGCTCCAGAGGGTGGAAGGCAACACCGAATTGTTAGAAGAACTCCTGGAGATGTTTTTCCTCGATTTTCACAAGGACTTAGCAACCATGAAAGAATCGCTGAAAAACAGGGACGCTAAAAACCTGGCGATTACAGCCCACGGATTGAAAGGTGAGCTTGGCAACCTGGGTATGAAATCTGCATTCAATACAGTACGTGAACTGGAAAAACAGGCGAAAGAAAACAATCTTGAAGAAGTGCTTCCCCTTCTTGATTTGCTGGAGCAAAAAGTAAAGGGCCTGGAAAAGTTCTTTTCACAGGCTGACTGGCAAGATAAGATTTAAATTATCTTCACCCGATAAGCTAAGCTTACTCAGAAGCCTCATGACAAATGAGGCTTTTTTCATTTAAAAATGCAAAAAGGATTACAAAATTATGGGTATCTTGCTAATAGATTAGTGGGGAAGGCCTTGGATACCATGATAATAGAAAGTTAAGAGTTTGGATGTGAAGGAGAATTCCTGAAATGCTTTCAAGTAAGCTTTACCTGTCATTAGGATTATTTGTTATATTGTTCAGCCTGCTGTTCTTGTTTGTAAAGACCAGTTACTTTTCTGAAAACCATGCTTATTCACAGCAACCTGAACTTGCCAGAGTTGAGAACTGCTCGAACAGCGTTAAACCACTGGCAGTAAAGATCCAAAATGACCCTGCCCTAAACCTGCTGGGTAAAAATTTCTCCGAGATAAAGGACATATTCGGTGAACCGGCTTGGGAAGGTTCAAGTTACCAATATGGGCCTCATAATTATATGAGCTACGAATTTAATGAAGGGATCGTCCGGTTTAACTCACCCCAGGGCCTTGAAAACAACTTGGCCGTCAGCATCATACTAAACGGGAAACAGGAAATCCTGGGCGCCAGGGTGGGAATGTCTTTTTCAGAAATTAAAGAGGTCCTGGGGAGCCCGTCCCACGGTCCGAAGCAGGGTATGGATGATTTATATTATATGGAGTACTTCCTCGGAGATGTCAACAACCGGACTCCGGAAATTGTTATCAGTTTTGCTGCTGAAAAAATTGATGGCCCAACCGTCGATGCTTTTATTAAATGGGAAGCGTTCGATTACGAAAAAGTGGACAATCTGATGGATTTCCAAATTGTAAGGCGGTGAGATTAAATGAGTATTTATGCTGTAGGAGATAACACTGTAGCCGGGACAGGTTTTGATACAGACCGGCTTCTCGACCTGATAAGACAAAACCTGGCAAAAGAAATATCTGCCTATCATCTCTACGACATCCTCAGTATATACCTGGACGAACTGGAACTCTTTGGCCTCCGGGAGATCATTGATTCTGCCTGCGCAAGGGATAAGAGACATTATAAATCAATGCTGAAACGCTTCCACCAGCTTAGCGGTACATTTCCTGCCGGTATAAGAGAATTTGATGTTAAACTGAAAGACCCTGCTGCAATGTTTTCAGCTGTCCATTTTAATATAAAAGAAGCTTTCGAGAAAACAGTTGAGGTCAAGCAAAGCACTGTATTAGGTTACACCCGGATTTGTAACTTAACCCTGGGCAAGGATCGCAGAACTTATCTTTTGGCTTTAAGCATTCTCAACGAAGAATTGGAGCTTAGAACATGGTTTTCCCAGTTCATGGATGTAAGGTATCCCGAGATCGACTTAAGCAATCCACTTTTATAAAAATAAGGAGGTCGAACAACTTGGAAAGCGCCGGAGAATTGTTATTGACCAAAAACGGTTATGAAAAGCTTGAAAATGAGCTGATACATTTAAAAACAATTAAGCGGGTAGAAATAGCCGGACAACTTAAAGAAGCGCTATCTTATGGAGACATCGTTGATAATCCTGAATATGAAGATGCGAAGAACAACCAGGCTTTTGTGGAAGGCAGGATAATTACCATTGAAAAAATGCTCTATAACGCCCGACTCCTGGAAAAAGATAACAACAACGGGCACTATGTTGTACTGGGCTCTACCGTGAAGCTGAAATGCTTAGATACTAATAATATCAGCGTGTACAGCATCGTCAGCACGGCCGAATCAAATCCATTTGAAAATAGAATTTCCGATGAATCTCCGGTAGGGAAATCCGTATTAGGATCAGCTGTAGGGGACCGGGTTGAAGTTAAAGCACCGGCCGGCATTTTTTATTACAAAATAGAGGATATCCAGTAAAATACCATTTAATTTAAATGGTTGTTGACATAATGTCACAACCGGTTCGTAATGTTCTTTGGAAAGATGAAAAAAGTTTATGGAAAGGAGTATAAGAAATGATGCGAACAAAGAACAAGGTTCTAGTTAACCAGCCTGCAAAAAACAAAATAGCTTCACAAAAACCATTAGAGGAGGTTTTTCCCATTAGTATTAACAGTTTCGTATGGCGGTATCTTTTGATTGTCGCCCTGGTATTAATGTTGGCCGGGTTTATAACAGGCTGTGAGCCTGAAGAAGTGGTTCCACCCGATGAGATTGATGTGGATCCAGACGAAGAAGTTGAAGTAAACGTTACAGCGGGCGAAGGTTACTTCGATCCGGATGTTATTACGGTTGACCTGGGACAGGATGTAACTGTAGTGGTCGAGAACGTAACCGAGGAAGACCATACATTCACTATCGATGAACTGGATGTTGATGTTAGCCTTGCACCAGGGGCACAAGAAGAAGTCACTTTTACAGCAGCAGAAGAAGGGAACTTTGAATTCTACTGTGATGAACCCGGGCATCGCGACGCTGGAATGTATGGATATTTAGAAGTGAGCGATCCGGTTGCGCCTGATGACGATGATGATAACGGAGTATATTAGTAACTGAGGTTTTGCTCGAACCCGCAGGCATAGCCGGGACACCGGACGGTGTAATGGGACACCTGATCATTAACATCGACCAGGGTCTCATTTCAACCTAACGTCGCGGTACTTTTACTTAGCATGCTGTAAAACTTTAAAAGTACCGCGACAGTCCCGGATTTGGCAAGGCTTACAAATTTGCATGAGAAGTTGTTTAATTTGACACAGAATCCAGAAGTATTAAAAATATAGCCAGACGGGTAAGTTTAGTTACCCGATTTTGACTATTAAATCGCTAAATAATATTATCCAAAATAAGAGAGGAGTTGTTTGATATGAAAATTTTAGTCTGCACTGATGGGTCGGAACAAAGTCAGAAAGCTTTAGAAAAGGCATCCTTAATAGCCGAAGGGTGCAATGTTGACGAAGTAGCTGTAATTCATGTTTTAGATCAGAGGCTTGACTTTACAAAAGTACCTAAGAGATTCGAGTATCCCCCTTCAGAAGAAGAGGTGGAAAAGCTAAACAATATGCAAGAAAAAGCAAAAAATGAAAGTGAAAATATCCTGGAAGAAGCTTTAAAGCTTTTTGAAGAGAAGGGAATAAAGGCACGCACTATTTTAAAAGAGGGGCATCCGGCGGAAACTATAGTAGAAGTTGGTTGTGGAAAAGAATTTGACTTTATTGTTATTGGCAGTAGAGGTTTAGGTGGATTGAAAAAAACTTTTCTGGGAAGTGTCAGTAATGCAGTAGTCCAACAAGCAGAAAAGTGTTCAGTAATTGTCGTAAGATAAGTGGAGTATATTTAACCAGGCCTAAGATTAAAATGAAAAGGAGATGATTATTAATGAGTGTTATCGGCAACCATGTCCAATCTGCCGACTGGAAATCTGAAAAACATGTCCCGGTAATAGAAGTAAAGGAGCCGGCCAAA
>PUOI01000403.1 GCA_003552765.1 Candidatus Hydrogenedentota bacterium
CGCCAATGGCCCGCCGTTTCCGGCCACCGATGGGTTGGCCACGCAAACCCTTGGCTTGGGCTTGGTGATATCCGTGGCCGATTGTGCGCCGGTCTATCTCGCCGCACCCGAACACCACGCCATCGCCTTGGTTCACGCCGGCCGTGAGGGAACCCGGAACCGCGCCGCCGCGCGTGGGGTCGAGGTCTTGAGCCGCGCGTACGGCATTCCCCCCCACTCCATCCTCGCGCTCATCGGGCCATCGGCCGGCCCTTGCTGCTACGAGGTTGATCCGGAAACAGCGCGTGAGTGGACGATGGCGGGATGGCCCGCGGACGGAAGACGCCTTAATCTGTGGGACGCCAACCGCATCCAGCTCGAAGCCGCCGGCGTATTGCCCCGGCATATCGAGGTTTCCGGTATTTGCACCATCTGCGACGGACGCTTCCACTCCCACCGGCGCCACCGCGACGGCCAGCGCAATGTGGCGCTCATGGCGCTGTGATGGCCCATCGCAGCAGGTCTTAGAACACCACGGTCTTGTTTTCCAGCCGGATGATGCGCCGTTGTATGTAGGCGAGCACCGCGTTCGCCAGCGCTTGCTTTTCCAAGCTGCGCCCCTTTCGTTTCAACTCATTCACGTTATCCTTGTGCGACACCCGCTGCACCACTTGCTCAATGATGGGGCCTTCGTCGAGATCGGCCGTGGCGAAATGCGCCGTGGCGCCAATGACCTTGACGCCGCGATCGTAGGCCTGACGATAGGGATCCGCGCCCTTGAAGGAGGGCAAGAAACTATGGTGGATGTTGATGACATCCTTTCCGTAAGCATCTAGAAAATCCGTGGACAGAATCCGCATGAAGCGGGCAAGCACGAGGAAATCGGTGGAATCCCGCGCCACGTCGAGTATCGCTTGCTCGGCGCTGTCCTGCGTCTCCTTGGTGAACGGGATGTGATGAAACGGGATGCCGTACGCCCGCACGCGATCTTCAAGATCGGGATGGTTGCTGATGACCCACGGGATTTCCACTTGGAGTTCGCCGCTGCGGCGCCGGTACAGCAGGTCCTCCAGGCAATGATCAAATTTCGAGACCAGAATCCCCATTCGCAGGGTCGCGTGGCCGTGATGGAACGAGAAGCGGGCATCCAGCGTTTGCGCCAACTCGTCGAGGTCGGTTTGAAGGGCGGCCACGTCGATCTTTTCGGGATCATAGGCGAATTCCAGCCGCATCATGAACCACCCCCCAAAGGGGTCCGTGGTGTACTGGTCGGAATCCGTGATGTTGCCCCCATGCCGGAAAATGCACTCCGACACCCGCGCGACGATGCCCTGTTGGTCGTGGCATTGGATAAGAAGAATGGCTGTTTCCATGGTGTGCAGAATCTCCCCTGTGAAGCTCCGAGTTAGCGAATCCCGAAAAGCATACCAGAGAAGCCTCCCCAGAGACACCCCCTTGCGGCCGGTTCAGGGAGATGATCCGGCGGCAGCCCCTCGTTCACGGCATGGCGCGCGGGCGGCTCAGTCGATGAGCACATCTCCGTTGCGGGCGGTGAGCTGGACGGTGTATCGTCCGTCGTTGAGCCGGCCGGAGAATTCCCAGTTGTTGTTGTTGATACTCCCGTGCATGGGCACCGCGCTTTCCATGACCCCATTCTCCACCGTTACGAGAAAGGTGGCGTTCGCGTCGGCGCAACGCACCATGCTGAGGATGCCGCCGCTCACGGTGACGTTCATGTCGCCGGCAATGCCGTCAAGCGCCACGATACGCACGTCGCCGTTTTCATGGCGGATGGTGAGTTCGCCGTGAGGTGAATCAATGATGGTATCGCCATTGTAGGTGGTCAGTTCTTGGCGCCCCTGTACGTCGCGCGTAAGCACTTCTCCGCCCGAGGCAACCACCTTGACCGGGCCGGGACTGTTGGTCACGGAAACATCGCCGCGCGCCGTGGTCAGGTCCAGTGCGCCCCCCACATGCTCCGCGCGAATCCCTCCGATTTCCTGTTTCACCTCCACGGATTCTTCAAGCCCTTCGATCGCCGTCTGACCGTTCTCCGCGTACAGGCGTAGCGGTAAGGTGCGGGGCATCGTGATGACCAAGTCCACGCGGTAACTCTCGCAGCCTAGCGCCTCCATGTCTTCGGTCGCCTTGGTTTGGACCATGATGCGGCCATCGTCCTCGGCTTCCACCCGCAAAGCAAGGGCTTCCCGGGCTTCATCCTGATACTCGGGATCGCGCATCTTCAGCTCTTGCACGGCCGCGACCGTCACCTCGTCAACATCGGCGCCTATCACCTGCACGTCACCCCGGATGGCGTCCACGAAGACCTCGGACTCCGTGTTGACGGACACCACCCGCTCCTGGGCGGCCTTGGTTGCGTGCGGGTTGCCGGGAGCCGAAGCCAACGCGTCGGGCGCGCCCTCGCGATGAATGTGAATATCGTCGAAGGATGCGTCCAACACCAGGCGCTGGGCGGTCTTGGTCTCGGGATTGCGCGCCACATGGCGGTTGCCCCGGTCGACGCGCTCCAGCGGAATATCCGAATGCACTTCCCCATAGATCACGCTGGCCATCAGGTCGGGCGCGCCTTCCCCCGTCAAGTACACATGAATGGGACCGTTCTCGCTCTTCACGTCCACATCCGCATTGGACGCCAAGTCCCGGAGGGTGACCGGCCCAAGCGAGTTCGTCACGCGCAGCACGCCCCCAGCGCGTTCAAAGACAGCCTGGCTCCGCTTCAGATCAAAGGTTCCCCGGCCTTCCAACCCCTGCACTTCCACGGGGAATTCCCCCTGGGCCCGCACGTTCGCTTCTCCCCCGATGTCGCGCAATGTCACGGCGCCATGCCGGGAGTTGAGCGTGAGCCCTCCCCGCACGCCGGTGATGGTGGTATCCCCGACGGTGTTCTCGCAAACCAGGGCGGCGTCCCTGGGAATCTTCACCCGGTAGTTGACTTTCATCGCCGCCTCGCCGCTGAATTCGCTTCGGGAGGGGAGGACGGTGCGGAAGGAAACGCTGTCGTTCCCGGCGTTGATGTCAATCTCAATCGCCCGAATGACAGCCATGGCCTCTTCCACCTCATCGGCGGCAGTGAAGAGGTCCACATTAAGGCGAACCTCGCGTCCCTCCCACGTTTCAATCTCCACATGCCCGAATTCGTTCTCGACATGAACGGTCCCGCCCGGATCCAAGGGGAAGTAGTGCTCCATCTCCCGGGAAACCACCGGGCCGGTGGGGAAACTGAAGACGTCAAGGTCACCCAAGGCGCCGCCGCGAAGGCTGATCAGGTCCTCGCTGCGTTCGCCCACATTGCGCAAGCCTTCGGTGATCGACTCAATAACCGCCCCCACGCGGCCGAATATGCCGGGCTCGCTTTCGGCGCCGGCTTGCATGGGGATAAGGAAGAGCAACAGAAGGGCGATGCGGAAACGCTTCCGCCAGGCGAGGCCTCGCGCCGGCCCGTTAGAGGCTCTGACCGAGGTAGAGGGATTTGAGGGTTTGAACTTGGCGCTCAAGATTTGCGTGAACCAACTCATTCGTGCGGGCATAGCCGGGATTCCGCTGCATGGCCGCCAACGCTTCCTCGAGGTCGGTGTCGAGGATGCCGACGGCGTTTCTATACTGTGCTTCCCAGCCGGGACCGCCGCCGTGCTGCATGCGTTCTTCCACGCGGGTGACGGCCCGGTAAAGGGAGTCCACCCGTTCCGCCGCCCGGTTCAGTTCCTGAGGCGAATTCGAACCGAGCATCAGAGACGGGGCCGCCTGCCGGGGTTGGCCCCCGCCGGGGTTGGCGGACGGGCCTGACGCGCCTCCGAACCATAGCCCCGCGAACAGGAGCAGGCATGCGGCATACGCCAAACCCTTGCCCCACGCTGACCAAGCGCGGAGGAGGGCGGCGCGTTTCCGCCGTTCCTGGCGTTCCTGGCGCGCCCTTTGCATCAGTTGCGCGGTGAACGCGCGCCCCGGCTCCAGCGGCTGGGCCGCCTCCACCGTCTTAAGGGTGCGCAACATCGCCGTGACCTCGCGGTGACACACCACGCAGGTCTTCACGTGGCGCGCCACGGGCGGATCAATCGCCGGCCGCCGGCTGCGGCACAAGGCCTCGGCGTAGATATACAACTGTATTCTGGCGGGATGCCGTCTCATGAGCCGTGTTTCACAAATACTCATCCATTGAGCCCAGCAGCGGCCGTAACGCGCGCTCCGCACGCACCACCCTAGACTTGACCGTGCCCACGGGCGCTTCAATAACCGCCGCGATTTCCTCGTAGGACAAGTCTTGGAACCGCCGAAGCACAAACGCTTGCCGCTGGTGATCAGGCAATTTAGACAACGCCTGATTGATCGCCTCGGAGATCTCTTGCCGCTGGAAATCAGCGGACGGATCCTCCTTGACATCGCTTACGTGCTCCATCGGATCGAACTCGGCGTCGCTGTCGCGATTGCGCGCCCATCCCGTCAA
>PUOI01000089.1 GCA_003552765.1 Candidatus Hydrogenedentota bacterium
CACCCTGGGGCTGCGCTTCGCTTGCCCCAGGCTACTTGCTCAAGCGCTTTCAGCGCCTTATACGCTTTCGGTTGAGCTGTGACTACCGTAGCATGAGGCGCGATGCGGCTCATGCCTGAAATGCACAGTTTAATGGGATAATCACGCATTTATCGCTCGCGTTAAGCACTTGATATATAGGAGTTTACGGCGAAAACCGCTTGGAACTACGGTTTAGATGTTCACCCACGCTTGGCGGCAAGGCTGCAGCGTTCCTTGTGCATTCCAAGTGGGCCGATCCTGGCGCACCCTGCCTAACTTGTTGCCCGCCGAAGTGAATTCGCTTGGAGGCGCCATGGCCTTCCAGGCCATGAATCACGGGCTGGAAGCCCGCGTCGCCCCACGGCGCTTGCCCGCAGGGTTGGTGTCTCGATCTGGCGGGGCCGTGATGCGCCCGGGCTAAAGTTTGGGGGGAAATTGGGCGATGTATGGTCTGCGGGCGTTGCGTTAAGGTACAGCGCGCCGGCCTGGGGACTGGCCTGGCCGAGTGGCCGGCACATGGTTTGGGGTGATGCAAAATGCGAGGGCAATCAATGGCCGCGGGATCTATCGGCAACATCAGAGAAGAGGTAGCGCGCATTGAGACATTAGGCACGTTGCCCAAGGTTATGACCCGGATCATGGATTTGGTGCGCGATCCCGAAGCGGACGCCTTGGACCTCGCTCAAGCGATATCGCGGGATCCGGCGTTGACCCTGAAACTGCTTCGTCTCGTCAATTCGGCGGCGTACGGTTTGCATCGACGCATCATGACCGTGCCGGACGCCGTGGTTGTGCTGGGCTTTGACGAGGTGGAGCGATTGGCCCTGTCCATCACGGTGATCGACTGTCTGGGCCTGGATCGCGACAGCGTGAAGCTCACGCGCCAGCTTTGGCGTCACAGCCTTGCCTGTTCGGTCGCGTGCAGCGTGTTCGAGCTGCGTTACGTCACCCTCATGCCCAATCTGCGCGGAGCCCACGTGGCGGGGCTGTTGCACGACATTGGCAAGGCGGTGCTCATGCAGCATTTTCCCAACGTCTACGCCGGGGCGCTTCAGCTGGCCGAGGCGGACGCCTACGGCATCTGCGAGGCGGAACAAGAAGTATTGGACGGATACACCCACGCCGACGTGGGACGCTGGGTCGCCGAACAGTGGGACTTGCCCCATGCCTTGGCGGAGGCGATCGGAGGCCACCACGAGCCCGATATCGACACCATCGACGAACCGCTGGCGCATGTGACGCATATCGTGGACGCCTTGTGCAACACCTTCGGGATCCATTCGGGTCCTGGAACAAGCGGCGAGGACATCAACCCCAAGTCGATCGCCATGCTACCGATTGACGACGACTTGGCCGCGGCGGTGCGCGCCCAGCTCAACCGGCATAAGAACTTAATTAGCGCAGTTTCAGCCGGGGCGATGTTTTAGGCGCACCCCCACCGGCCACGAAACCTCTTCCGCACGGCAAGGCGCCGGCGCTCCGGCGCCTTCCGAATCGGGCAACCCCGTCAAGCTCACTCCCCCCACGCCTGGCCCGCTAACTCCCTCCTCTCCGTTGGGAGCACCGGCGATGAAGCCGCCCGAACGGACAGCGCACATGGCATGGTGGCGGAACAGGTGGCCGGTGGAGTATTCTAGGGGAAGAATTCGGCGGGGTTCTCGCGATTCCCGAGGGGCAAAGGGCACGGGCTAACGGCGCGGGTAGGCGGGGCCGGCACGCGCGCGGTATTTGACAGGATCCCGATCCTTTGCTAGAGTACATTGGTTTCCGGCGCAACTAAGACTCAGGAAGGGTCATAACATGGCTCGAAAGCTAAGCAAAAAGCAGCAGCAACTCGTCGATAAGATTGAACAGAATTGCCAAATGGTGCGGGAGTTCATGAACGATTGGCTGATGTTCAACCAACTCCTGACCGCCTATGTCAAACCCAACGCGAACAAGGCCGAACTGGAAAACCATTTCTTGAAGGTCAAAAGCAAGCTGGCCCGTCAACACCGGGTGTTGAAGGACCATCTCGGCAGCGACTTTCAGATTGATGGCAACACGATGAACATCGTGTCGGGGGCGACCAGTCTTGAGGCCATTCATGCCCAGTCCGAAGTGTCCGTGAAGAAGCTGCAGAACGAATGGCACCGCGCCTTCATCTCGATCAACGAGACCTTGGGCGGTCTGGAAGACAAGAAAGCGCGGGCCATGCGCGGCGAGAAGGTGTCTCTCGGCCTAACGGCGGACCAGCCTATAGGCGGGGGCGGGATGTCGCCCGGCATGAAGAAGGGCTTGGTCGTGGCGCTCGTGCTGGCCGTTGTTGTCGCCGTGGTGCTAGCGCTTTTCGGCGACGCCTATATCAGAGCTTTTCAGGACTTCTTTGGGTAACAACGCGTACGTGAGGTTCACTCGGAGCTGGACACGCTAATGGCGAGGGATAAAGAGAATAGAGTCACGAAGCGGGAACTTGTGTCTCAAGTTGCCGAGCAGTTGGGCTACACGCAAAAGCAAGTAGCCAACGTCGTGCAGGGCATGCTCGACACCGTGATCGAGTCGCTGGCTGATGGTGAGCGGCTGGAGCTTCGCAATTTCGGCGTTTTCGAAGTCAAGCTGCGTGAGCCGCGGACCTGCCGCAATCCCCGCACAGGCGAAACCGTCGAGATTGGCGAGCAGAAGATCGTCGCCTTTAGGCCGGGAAAGGCGCTGAAGGAATGGGTCCAAACGGGCGAGATGGGCTCGGGGTTCGGGCAGGCCGATCTAGATAACAATTCCGGGCGTTCCAAAAGCTCCCAAACCGAGAATGGCTCATCTGCTTGAGGGGGCTTTGGCGTTCGGTTCCCTGCTAGTCAAGCGGCAAGCCGAAACCTATTGAAAACAAACGCGGCAGGGGGAAACCCGCGCTCCCACTGGAAAAAACGCCACAAACTACGTATTACGCATAGCCTCCCGCTCCTTGCTTGGAACGGGAGGCTTTTCTTGTGAAATCTATTCAAACCGCCTTGTTCCCCGTCCTTACCCCTACGATTGCGCCAAAATAACACTTCTTGAGCCGATCACCCTTGGTCCCGGTCTCGGGCCAAATCGCGGACGCTGACTTTCCCAGAGTGTGGCCCGTGTTTGGGTTTTGCGGGGGGAATGGGGAAGGCGCAAATGGATGTTACTACCCATGACGGTGAGGCAAGCCCGCCGATGGAGCCGCGGGGCGTAGGCAGTGGAACTTTTTGCGCATCCCGGGGTTACTGCAGGTTGAGGTTTGCACTCCATTGTTTCGGGCAACGAAGCGCCTGTATTGGAAAAGTGCGGGTTTGCGCCCGGCGGCATTTTCTGCTACTATCCATACGGGTCAGTGTAAGGCCCAATATGGCATATATGTAAAGAGACAAAAGAGACTTTAGGAGGATATGAACCATGTTCAGGTGTCTTGTAGCGGCAGTGATGACCGGTCTGCTCGCCATGCCCATGGCGGGCGCGGACAGCATCGTAATTGATGGCGAGAAGCTTGAGAACGTCATTGTGCGGGAAGGGGGATCGTTCTACTATGTGCAGATCCCCGAGACGGGTGAGATCCAGACGGTCCGGACCAGCGAGGTGGATCGGAGGGATGTGTCCATCTCGGACGATCCGTTCCACCGCGACGAACTGGTGGCGGAATGGGAACGGAACAGGGGCGGCCCAGCCCGGACGGAGCTAGCATCGGCCAGTGAAGCCGAGTGGAGCCTCGACAACCCATCGAGCAATGACTCGTCAAGCACGCTTATAACGAATATTGATCGCCCGGCCCCCAGGCAGGTGGCGCAAGCCAGCGGCGGCGGCGGACGGACGGTGGCCATCGAGGCCGACGGCAGGGTGCGGCGCATCCGCCTGGAAGATGTGCCCTTGCGTCAGGCGTTGAAGGCCATCCTTCGCACGCAAAATCTGGATTACGCCGTGGAAGAGGGGTTCATTTGGGTGAGCACGCCAGAGCGGCTCCGTCACGAGTCGTTCGAGGATCTTGAGACCAGGGTCTACGAGCTTGCCGCATCCGGCGAGACGCTGCCCAAGATCGTGGTGAGCAATCCCGGCGGCGTCACGGGCCAGCCATTCGGCATAGGCGGCATGGGCGGCACGCTCGGCGGCATGAGCACCCTGCAAGGCATGGGTGGCATGGGCGGCGTTGGCGGCGTCCGGGGCGGCATGGGTGGTTTCGGCGGTCAGATGGGCGGTTTTGGCGGCCAGATGGGCGGCTTCGGCGGTCAACGCGGCGGTTTTGGCGGCATGGGTGGCATGGGCGGTCAGATGGGCGGCTTCGGCGGTGGCGGTTTTGGCGGCGGCGGCCACTTCGCCAACATCTCTCAGTTGTTCAACAGCGGCCCGCAATACGACTTGCTGGTTGGCGAGTCCCCCGCTGTTATCATGCCGATGAGCATGACGTTTGTCGAGGGACC
>PUOI01000572.1 GCA_003552765.1 Candidatus Hydrogenedentota bacterium
CATGGTGAGCATGGCGGGCTTGAACTTCCCTGTCCACGCCATCCGGCAACAGACCGTTTCCGCGCTGAACATCCTCATCCAGTTGGAACGGCTCACCGGCGGCCGCCGCAAGATCGTCACCATCGCGGAGATCACGGGCATGGAGGGAGAGGCCATCCTGATGCAGGACATCTTCCGGTACCGCCAAACCGGCGTTGGGCCGGACGGCCACGCCGTGGGGCATTTCGAAGTGTGCGGCGTCCGCCCGATGATTGCCGAGCGGTTTGAATGGGAAGGGCGTCCCTTGCCCAAGACCTTCTTCCAACACCGGGTCCTGCCTTCGCACGCTGAGCGGGAGGCACAGAAGGGGGCGAGACATGGACGTTGAAGCCTATTACACCCTCATGCTCGTGACGGGCGCGGCGGTCTTCCTGTTTGTGTTTTCGCTTTGGCTTATCGCCGTGCTCGTGTTCTACATACGCCGCAGCAGGCAGGCTCAGCAGTTGGAGCAACGGCTTGGGCTTACCCACCCGGAAGTCTACGATTACAGCCTCGTGCTCCAACTCTGGCGCGAAGGCGAGTACGTGAGCACCGTGGTGCCGCACCGCACCCTGCGGGGCCGGATTCGCCTGCGCATCGAGCAATTGCGGGAGAGCTTGGGTTGGCGAGTGGCGCTGTCCAGCGTGGTTCTCGCCTTGGTTGCGGTCGGCGCGGTGGGGTTTTTCGCTGGCTATGCGATTACGGGAGACCTGGTGGTGGGGCTTGTCGCGGGAGGCGGCGCCGTGGCGATTCCCTTCATGCTGGTGAAGCGGCGCATCAACCAACAGGCCCGCCTGTTCGAGAATCAGCTCACGGACGCCTTGGCCCTGGCGGCCCGGTCGTTGCGGGCGGGGCACCCGTTGGATGGCGCCTTCCGGCTCATTACGGAGGAGATGGCGCCGCCGGTGAGCACGGTCTTTGCCGAGATCATTCAGCAGCAAGAGTTGGGTGTGGGCATGGAGGAAGCCATCCGGCGCACGGCCGCCCGCTCGACCAGCGAGGACCTCAAGCTGTTCGCGTCCTCCATCGTGATCCAAATCCGGGGCGGCGGCAACCTGGCCGAGATGCTGGAACGGCTCGCCGAGGTGATACGCGGCCGGATTCGCCTCCACCGGCGAGCCCAGGTGTTGACAGCCGAGGCCCAGTTGAGCAAACGGGTCTTGATGGGTATTCCTGTTGGCCTGTTTGCCTTGCTTTATGTGACGAATCGCGAATATCTTGAGCCTATGTTCAACACGTTTGCGGGCAACATGATGCTGGCAGGCAGCGTGGTGATGATGCTTATTGGATCGTGGGTGATGAACCGTATCGCCGTGTTGCGTTACTAAAGGAGCGGCGAAGTGGACGAGTTTTTTGATATTGTATTGAATGTTCAGGTCATCGCCGTGGCGGCGTTGGCGTTCGGCGCGGTCGCGGGCCTTGGCGGAGCCGTGGCGGCGTATATCAATCAGCGGCGGAACCTGCTGACGAGCCGCTTGCATGGCCAGCAGCGCTCGGAGGCGTTTCGGCCCGAACCTAGCTCCACGGCCTTCTCCGAATTTCTGGCCCGTTTGGGCGCCAAGCTCGGGGCGGGCAGCGGCGCGGAGGCGATGTACACGCGTCTGTTGCGGGCGGGTTTTCAAAACCGGAATGCGGTCGCCGTGTTTCTGGCCACCAAGTTCCTCTTTTTCCTTGGCGCCTTGCTCATTCTCGTGCCTGTGGTGGTCGTCTTGGACGTCACCTTTGCGATGGGACTGATGATAGCCGCGTTTGGCGCGGGCTTCGTCTTTATTCTGCCGAATCTCTACGTAGACGCTGTGGCGAAGCGGCGCAGCCACGAGGTGCGCATGCATTTGCCGGACATGGTGGACCTGCTGGAGGTCTGCGTCTCCGGCGGCATGGGGCTGGACCAAGCGTGGAACGCCGTGGCCCAGGAAATCCGGCAGGTCAGCCCGCTGCTCGCCGACGAGATGGCCCTGACCACGCTGGAGATGCAGCTCGGCGAGGATCGCGGCGTGGCCATGCGCCGAATGGCGGACCGGACCGGCGCCGACGAACTCAACTCCATGGTCTCCACCTTGGTGCAATCCCAGCGGTTCGGCACCAGCGTTTCCCAAGCTTTGCGCGTGTTTGCCGAGAATATGCGCGAACTTCGCAGCACGCGGGCCGAGGAAAGCGCCGAGACTATGTCTGTCAAGATGTTGTTTCCAATGATTTTGTTTATTTTTCCAGTGGTTGCGATTGTGGCGGTAGGACCCGCCATCATTAGCGCGCTCGAAACCTTCGCGCAAATGGATTAGGCGCGTCCGGCGGGATACGGTATGCGTCAGTTTAGGAAGGAGATAGGTCAATGCATCGAAGCATGATCGTTGTGGCCATGCTCGCAGCGGTGGGGGCCGGTTGCGTGGCATGGGAGAAGGAGGCGGCCGAAATGCGCGCCGACAACATCGCGCGTATGAAGTCGTACACGGATGAGGCCATGATCAACGGCGTCCTGGCGGAACGCACGGTCTACCCCTACTACTTTTATCATGACACGCCCCACCTCACCGAGTTGGGCAGGCGGAACCTGGGCATTCTCGGCGCCTATTACAGCAACTATCCCGGACCGCTGAACGTTCGCCAGGGCGGCGTGTCCGAGGAGCTGTACGAGGCGCGGATCGCCGCGGTGCGCGAACATCTCGGCGGCTGGGACATCGATATCGAAGAGATATCCATTGAGGACGGACATGCCGGCGGCGATGGCATGCCCTCGCATCGGGTGTACGAAATGCTTCAAGAAGATCCCGGCCTCACGGCGCCGGACACAGGCATGGATATTGGACAATGACGATGATTCAAGCGAAACCTCATCCCATCATGCAAGCGCATGGCAAGACGTTCGCCGCAGTCCTCGTTGCGGCGCTGGCGGTGGGACTCCTTTTGACGGGATGCGCCACGGGAAGCGGCTCGCCCACCCGGCACTCGGCTAGAGACAGTGGCCGTCAGACGGAGGAAGAAGCCGCCATTCCCGAACCCAACGTCAAGACGTTATACGCCCTCGCCCGTATCTTCAAGGCGCAAGGCAAGGAAGACCAAAGCGAGATGGTCCTCCAACGGCTGATAGCCGAATACCCGGGCTTCGTGCCGGCGTATTCCGATTTGGCCGAACTGTACATGGGCATCGATCGCATCGAGGAGGCCATGGAGACCCTCAACGCCGGCCTGGAGCTATCGCCAGAGGACCCCGTCCTCTTGAACAACCTCGGCATATGCAAGTTGTACGTGGGCGACCACGAAGCCGCGCTGGCTCGCTTCCGGCAGGCCTCCGCGCAAATGCCCCGCGAGTCGCGGTATAGGGGCAACATCGCCCTGGCGTTGGCGCTTCAGGAACGGTACGAGGATGCGGAAGCCGTTTACAGCCAAATTGTCTCCGACGAGCAGGCTCAACAGAATATTGAAACCATTCGGGCGGTCCACGGTCGAACTGACGGGCTGCGAAGCCTGCTGCGTTCGCCCGAGCCCTCGCGGCCAGAGGCCGGGGAGCACCAAATCATCCCCATGGAGCCCGTGAGCGAAGAGCTGGAGGTTCCCCAAGTGGAGGCCGAACCCTTGGATGCGCCCCAGCGCGACGAACAAGAAACACCGATTGAATAATCAACGTTTGGGTCTAACCAGCGGCGAAGTTCTGTCAAACGCCGGAAACGGCGGGCAGGGAGTCGAATCATGAAGACGACACGCGAAGCGAAAGCCGGCATTTCCAACATTTGGGTGGCCCTCCTCCTACCCGTCTTGGTGGGATTCGTGGGATTGGCCATCGACGTGGGCTACATGGTCTGGACCGCCCAACAACTCCAGATCGGCGCCGACGCAGGCGCATTGGCCGGGGTGCGGCACCTGATACACAGGAACATTGAGGCTGCCCGTGACGCGGCGCAGGAAACTGCCGAGGCAAATGTCGCGGGCGGAAAATGGATCGAACTCGACAGGAACGAGTCGAACGATGCCGATTACGACATCGTCATCGGGCGGTATACCCGTGGCAATCCCGGAACCTTTGAGCCAACAACAGAGAACTACAACGCCATCAAGGTCGTAGCCCGGCGGACGGACGACTCTCCGAATGACGCGTTGGACCTCTTCTTCGGTCCCGCCTTGGGTATCAACACCGCGAATCTCTCCCGCTCCGCGATTGCTATGGTAGGCGGCGGGACGGGAGAAGGATTGCTCGTGTTGGACAAAGAAGCACCAAAGGCCTTCCACATGAGCGGCAATCCGACGTTGCAGGTTAATGGCGGCGATATTCACGTAAACTCGGATGCGCCTGATGCCGCATATTTTACGGGAAGTGCGGTCGACTTGAATCCCGACGCCAGCAATGCTGGATCCCTTAACATTGTAGGAGACTACGA
>PUOI01000357.1 GCA_003552765.1 Candidatus Hydrogenedentota bacterium
CAAGTTCGCCGTGCCGGGCGTTTGCTGGCAAGGATACTTTCTCGACACCGAGGGCAACACCTTCGGCGTCTTCCAGGTGGACAGCGCGGCCGCGTGAGCACTACCCGCTGATTTGACCCATGCGAAAAACAGCCCAGGGCACCTCGCCCTGGGCTATTCTTGTGTTCGCAATGGCCGGGGCGGCCCGTTTGAAACTTGGCGGCCCACGGCTTACGCATGACCCCGCCACGGACAATACGGACCTCGAGCGCGTGGACTGAGTCATCCGGCGGTTGGGATTACACGCAGCACAGGAAACCCGCGCGGCTACAGCAATTCGGCGATCTGCACCGTGTTGAGCGCGGCTCCCTTGAGCAGATTGTCCGAGACGACCCACATATCCAACGCGCTGGGATGGGATATGTCCTCGCGGATACGGCCCACAAAGGTCTCGTACCGTCCCGCCGCGTCGAGGGCGAGGGGATAACGCTCGTTTGCGAGGTCATCTTCCACGACAACCCCTGGGGCGCGGCTGAGGATATCGCGCGCTTCCGTAGCGGTAAGCTTCTTCTCCGTCTGGATGTTGATGGACTCGCTGTGCCCCGTCACGACCGGTACGCGCACGGTGGTGGCGGTAACCCGGAATCCGTCCTCGCCAAGAATCTTCTTGCTCTCGTTGACCATCTTCAGCTCTTCGGTGCTGTACCCGTTGTCCGCGAAGGCGCCGGACTGAGGAATCTGCGGCAGGCAGTTGAACGCGATGGGATGCGGGAAGACGGAGCCCTCTGGCTCGCGGCCTTCCATTAGCGCCCGCGTCTGATCATACAACTCATCCACGGCTTCCTTGCCCGCGCCGGATACGGCCTGGTAGGTGGACACCACGGTGCGTACGATGCGTGCGGCGTCGTGCAGCGGCTTGAGCACGACCACCATCTGGATGGTCGAGCAATTGGGATTCGCGATAATCCCCTTATGCCACTTCACGTCGTCCGGGTTTACTTCCGGCACCACCAACGGCACGCTGGGATCCATGCGCCAGGCGCTGGAATTGTCGATGACCACGCAACCGGCTTCCGCGGCGGCCGGCGCGAATTCCTTGCTTCTGCTTCCGCCGGCGCTGAACAGGGCGATGTCCACCCCCTTGAACGAGTCCTTGGTCATCACCTCGACGGGAACTTCCTCGCCCTTGAAGGTGACGGTTTTGCCCCGGGAACGTTCGGAGGCCAAGGGCTTCAGATTCTTAACGGGAAAGTCCCGGTCCGCCAATACTTCCAGCATGCGGCTGCCCACCAAGCCGGTGGCGCCAGCCACGGCGACAGTCTTTGGATTCATGGAATAGAGACACTCCTTGCGTTGGGTTCTGTGTGTTGATAAAGAAGAGAGAGGGCGCAATGCAGGCCGGGAGACAATCCGCGCGAAGCAGACGTCACGCATCCGCCAAGAGACATATGCCGGTCAGGTTTCGTCAGGGGCTTTCGATGATGCGGCGCAGTTCTTCCAACGTCTTCCCCCCGGTGTGCCGCTGTGCGATCTCACCGTCCCGGTATACGACAAGCGTGGGAAGCACGCGTACATCGTGCTCTTGCGCCAGCGTGGGATTACGATCCACGTCGGCCACGGCCACAATCGCCCCACCCTCTGCCGCCAGCTCGTTTATCGCTGGGGCCATTCGCCGGCACGGCCCGCACCAATCCGCATAAAAATCGACCAGCACGGTCTCTTCGGGATGGCCTTCGAGAATAGCTTGAAGATCGCGGGATGACTCGAGCTGTACGACGCGATCCTCCCATTCCGGCGCGCCGCCAGTAGCAAATCCCACCGTGGCCGCTCCCAAGGCCAACACGCCCCCCAGCACGCCGGTTATCAATGGCAAGGCTACCCGGCTCTTCTGGGCCTGGGCCGCTTCTTGATGTTTGCCGAGAAAATAGCCCGCCACCGCCCCGAGCGCCATGGCGAGGAGTTGGGCTGGAGTCATGCGTGTTCTCCCTGTTCCAAGCGGCCTCTGCCCTCGGGGGCGGCCCGCAGGTCCGCGCATTCTCACAAAAGGAGGGCCGGACGAATGCGATCAAACCCACGAACCGCCCCCGAGGGCAGAGGCCAAGACACCTTACGTGACTATTGCGTCGATAGCCTTCTTCAAATCGCCTTTGGACGTGACGCCCACAAACTGATTCTGGACCTCGCCGTCGTTCATGAGCAACAGCGTGGGGATGCTGGACACGTTGTATTTCACGGCCAGATCACCTTCATCATCCACATTCACCTTGCCGACGGTCACTTTCCCATCGTATTCGGTGGCGATCTCCTCCAATACCGGATTCATCATCTTGCACGGGCCACACCATTCCGCCCAAAAATCGACAAGGGTGACGCCCTGACCGGTAACGGTATCAAAATTTTCGCTTGTTAGCTCGGTTTCCTTACTCATGGAACCTCCTGTTGGATAAGCTGAATCTGTAATCAGCGGGACATACGATCGGACGCGGAACGCGAAGGATGTACATGTACTCTGGAAAGATGGTACCATATTATACAGTAGAGTTTTTCAATGAGCAAACTCCCTAATCACTGGGTGAGCGGCTGCTCCAGGGAACAACATCCCCCTTGATCCCCCTTCAAAGGGGAAATTCCCCAATCCAAAGCCGGTCATATCAGGTGAACCGTAATTCAAGCGGTTCAATTCCCCTTTGAAGGGGTGGCGCGCCGGGCCGGGGGATGTAAACGCCCCGGACACCGCCGTCTCCGGCGATTGGGGAAACCCGAAGGCCCTACCGTTTCGTAGGACGGCAAGAGACCGATTTGTCTGCTCGCCGCACTCCTTACCCTGCCGGGAATTCAGGGGGGAGCGCATTTGTTTTCTTTATAATTGATGAGTTATATTACTAACAGGGTCGGGATTTGGGTGCGAGCGGTGATGCGGCTGCCCGGAGGATGCCGTCTCACACACCCCGCAAGACAAGAATACTACGCAGAAAGACCTGGCTTAGGCGAAACCAGCCCCAACAGGTCCAACCCCAAGGGGCAATGCGATGAGTACCGAACAGCAGAATAGTCCAGAAAAGAAACGCTCCAAGGCGGAGTTGATCAAAGAGAACAGCCACGGGTTGCTTGGGCGTATCGCCGAGGAACTGGCGGACCCATCGCCCGCCTTCAGCGGTGAAAGCGTGAACTTGCTCAAGCACCATGGGACGTATCAGCAAGACGATCGCGACACGCGTTCCCAGCGCAAGAAGCAAGGGCTGGACCGCGATTACCGGATGATGGTCCGCACGAAGTTCCCCGGCGGTCATCTCACGGCGGAGCAATGGCTCATCTGCGACGATCTCGCCACGAAGTACGGGCAGGACGATCTCCGCGTGACTTCGCGGCAGGGGTTCCAGTTCCATGGGGTGGTCAAGGGCGCGTTGTATCCGCTCATGCACGCCCTGAACCGGCTCGCCGACATCACCACGAAGGGGGCCTGCGGCGACGTGGTGCGCAACACCATGGCCTGCCCCGTGTCGGACATCGAGCCCCGGTTTGTCGAGGCCGGCATTGATTTGTACGACTTGGCGAAGGCGATTAGCGACCATTTTCTGCCCTCGACGCCAAGCTACTACGACCTCTGGGTGGACGACAACAAAGCCAGCCTGAACAGCGATGGGACCGTGACATTCCACGAAGAGCCCCGCGCCATGGAGGAGCCGGATCCCATCTACGGCCACCGGTATCTCCCGCGCAAGTTCAAGATCGGGCTCGCGGCGGATTTCGACAACTCCATCGATGTGTACACCCAAGACGTGGGGATCATGGCCGTAACCTCCCAAGGCGCCCTCGAAGGCTACGAGATCCTGGTGGGAGGCGGGCTGGGTTACACCCATCGCAAGCCCGCCACCTATGCCCGGCTTGGCTCGCCCTTGGCCTTTGTGCAGCGGGACGAGATACTGCCCCTGCTTGAGGCCATCGTCAAGGTGCAGCGCGACCACGGCGATCGCGAGGACCGGCGGCACGCCCGGCTCAAGTATCTCGTGGATGACATGGGCATCGACGCGTTGCGCGAGCTGGTCTTCAGCTATGCGGGCCGCGAGTTCGATCCTCCCCGCGCCGCCGAACCCACGGCGCAGCCCGATTACTTGGGATGGCATCCACAAGCCCAGGAAGGCCTGAACTACGCCGGCGTATGGGTTGCGGATGGACGCGTGAAGGATTTCCCCGGCAGTTATCAGTTCAAGAGCGGGCTGCGGCTCATCGCCGAGCAGTTCAAGCCCTCGTTCCGGCTCACGCCGCATCACAACGTGATCATCGCCACCATCCGCGCCGAGGACGTGGACGAGGTCCAAGGCATTCTCGACTCCCATGGCATCCCCACGGCCACGGGCGTCTCGGCCCTGCGCCGCCGCGAGATGGCATGCCCGGCCTTGCCGCTGTG
>PUOI01000290.1 GCA_003552765.1 Candidatus Hydrogenedentota bacterium
GGCACAAGGAAGATATTCGTCAACGCGCGGACAGGGTCGACCATGCCCGTGCTCCGCAACCGCACCTCGACGAACATCTCGCCCTCGGGTAGCTCCGGCACGGGGAAGGGGCTGATGCGGGCGTAATCTCAGAGCGGCAATGCCCACAGCAGGTCTTCCACGGCCACTTCATCGGCGCCGATGTCCGGCCGGCCCCGCGTATCGGGATCGGGCGCCACGGGGTCATCCGGATACGGCCGGGGATCGCCCTCGAAGTCTTCGTCCGTGTACGGCTCTTCCTCGAACCGTCCGGCCTGATTCACCAGCGGAGAGATGGGGTCGCCGGATTCTTCGCCGAGCAGTTTACCTATCCATTCGCCCGCGTGATCCAGCATGGGATCCACGCTCATGCTGCCCCGGCCCCAATGCGCGTTCACGTGGTTGGGCCGGTTCTGGTAGACGTTGTTGAACGCCAGTATGGGCGCGTCCGGGAGCAACTCGCCGGGATCATCCTCATCGGGGTCGATGAAATCGAACTCCACGGGATCGCTGGTCACGTCCGTGCCGCGATACGACACCGTGACGTGGGCAGTGGCGAGGCCATCCTCGAAGGCGTCTTCCATCTCGGCGGCGGCCTCACGGGGAATCTCGACGAGCATCATCTGGGGCGAACGCGCGCGGACATCCTCCGAAGAAAAGACATCGTCGTCGAACGCCCATTCCACGGTCATGCGCTGGCCGAAGTTGCGGCCGCGAATGACGGCGTGGGTCAACTCTTCCACGTTCACGTCGGCGTGGTTCGGGCTGATGCCGGTAATGACCGGCGCGAGGGCATCGGTGTACACGAGGCTCACGTCCCCGCCCGCTTCAATAACGGTGTCCTCGTCCCACCAGACCAGAACGGTGACGGGATGGGCGCCAAGCGCGCCGTTGGGCGCGGGCGGAGCGATGAACGTGACGCTGCCGCCATTGGCGTCTGTCACCTGCGCGGGCGTGCGTCCAATCAACACGATGGGATCCTGGCCATCGGGCATGAGGTTCTGGCCCTCAACCGTGACCTCCTCTCCCCCATCCGCGTCCACTTCGCCGGGCTCGATACTGGTCACCTCGGGCGCATCGCTCACAAACACAAGCGCCCCGCGCATGACGTATTCGTCCGAAACTTCCTCAAACGCCTCCGGATTGGCGGAATCCGTCTGAATAACCTGTTGAAGCCGCACATTCACCGGCGTGTCCGTGGGGAAATTGTCTCCGTCGTCAAGCGCGGTGATATCCGGCGCGGTGAAGACGATGCGGTCGCCGGATTCAATGCGGTAGTCGAGGTCTTCCAAGCGCAACTCAATCTCGCCGCCGCCGGGCCAATCCAAGACGGCGTTGGTGAAGACGGTGCGGTCCGGCGGATTCGTGAAGAAGGCGGGATCGCCCGGGCCCACGAAGTTGCCCCCATGAATGGTGATGGGCACGCCGCCGGTCTCGGGCGCGTAACGCGGCGTGACGGTATCGCCGTAGGGCGTATCCGCGTAGGCAAAGCTGAAGGCCTTTTCCGCGACGTAGTAGAGTTCGCCGCCCGCATCGTTGTTGGGTGAGTCCTCGGGAAGCGACACGCGCACATCGGCAGGGCTCGCCAGTTCGGACGTGCGTTCGGGCACGGGGATAACCGCAGTGAAATTCGTGGGACCTGCCGGCGCATCGGGGCTATTCAGTAAGTCCTCGACTTCGTACTCCTCGTCACCGAGGTGGATGACCATGTCATCGACCCAATTCCGTATGGAAACCCGGATCGCGTCCTCGCCATCGGGACCTTCGCCGGGCTGGGTGTAGACGCCCGCGATGCTGAAGGCTTGGTCCGTCCAGAAGTGTTCCGTGGTAACGGCGCCGCCGGTGTCCACGTTTTCGATGGTGATATCGACGCTGCTGCCGTTGTCCGGCGCGGTTGGCGGCATGTTGAACCGCACTTCGCTCGCGTCGTGGCTGTCGTAGTACTCGGGATCCACCAAATCGCCAAAGGTGATTTCGAGTTCGCGGTCGAATCCCGCGCCGAGGAACCGCCGGAAGGTATCATCTTCGCCCTCGGGCGTGAAGTTCGCCGGACGCCAGCCTAATTCGCGCGCCGCGATCTCGCCCGTGCCGAAGTAGGTGAAACCGTCCGGCAACACGTCGGAGAACCCGCAGGGGTTGGTCACCTTCACGTCCACGGGACCGGCCGCGCCTCTGGGCGCCGGGGGAATCTCAACGCCGAGAAGGAACACGGCCTCGCCCCGCGTGCGGCGTTCCTCGTACGGGACCGGCACGCCGCCGATCCGCACCGTCGCGCCTTCTTCGATGCCGAAGCCCGCGATGCGCATCTCGTCGCCGGTCTCTTCCGTTCCGCCAAGACCGTCGATCGACCTGGGCCAGACCTGGGTGATAATCGGGTTCGGACAATCGGGGGAATCCACATACCGGTACGGCAGGGCGTTGCTGCGCTGATTCAGATTCCCGCTGTTCTCCACCCGCACATAGCGGAGGATGCCGTTGTCGTCTTCGTTGTTGTCCCCGTTATCGTCATCGTTGCCGTTGTCGTTATCATTGTTGTTGTTGCCCGTCCCGGGAGGCAGGGAGGGCACGCGCACCCGAAGCAAACTGGACGACACGCGCACGACCCGTTCGGCTTGGGGCGCGCCGGTCCAATCGCCGGGTTCTTCCACGAACCGCACCTCGACGTTCTCGTCGAAATCGGCGCCGTGGACCAGCACCCAGTTCCCGCCCGTCATCGGGCCTTGCGCCGGACGCACGGAGGAAATCGTGGGAGCCCTGCCCGCCAAATACGTGAACGCGCCCTCGACCACCGTGCGATCGTCGCCCCGAACGATGTACACGTCCACCGCGCCGGGTTGCCCGGTGTAGGCGGGCGGCGTATCACCGGTGATGACATCGCCATTCACCGTAATGTCTTGCATCGCCGTGCCGTCCCGTTCGGGCGGACCGAAGTAGACCTGGGTACCCGCGTCGAAGTTCATCCCGCGAACCTCGACCTCGGTTCCGCCTTGTACGGGGCCTTCCGACGGTTCGATGAACGGATTCTCGGCCCATTCAAGGCCAGCGCCGGTATTGTCGTAAATCAGCGTGTTGCGCACGCGGGCGTTGCTGCCGGGATGCACGTACACGCCACTGCCCGCGTTATCAATAATCGAGCAATGAAGCACGTCCGCGAACGCTTCCCAGTCCCCCGCGTATTCGGGTCCAACCCCCACCTTGACGCCGTGACCGCCATTGTTGGTGATGGCGGTGTTCACAATAAGCGGCGCCGATTCGCCCTTTATCCAAATGCCGCCTTCGGCGTTGTCCCGGATGTAGCCACGGCTGATAACGCCGTCGAACTCGGCGTTGCTCTGCACTTCCACGCCATACGAGCCGCCGGTGAGCGTCACGCCCTCGATTTCGATGTCGCCGAGTTCAGGTTGGAACCGGGCCGCGGCGGCCATGGTAAGTTCTTCACCGTTGTCTTCGCCGTTGTCTTCCTCGCCGTTATCCTCGTCCTCTTCCTCGTCATTGTCGTCGAACTCGTCGATCACGTCGTCGATACTGCCTTCCGTGATCGTGATAACAGCGTCTAGGTTGTTGCTCCCCTGGATAATGACATCTTGCGGTCCGAACTCTTCGAGATCCAGCTCTTCTTCTTCATCGTTGTCGTTGTCATTATCGTTGTCGTTCTCGTTTTCGTCATTGCCGTTGGGCTCGCCGTTGTCGTTATCATTGTCATTGTCTGGCGCTTCCACGGCGGTATGCACGCCCCGGATGGTGAGCACGGCGTCTTGCGGTATCAGCAAACCAATACCCACGTTGTACGTGCCGGGCAGGACCCAAATCTCGCGCACTTGCTCCACGATGGCGCGGTTGACCAAGTCTTGGTCCAGGGTCTCGAAGGTTTCGAAGACATCCGCCTCGAACGGCTCGAACTGGTCCTCGCTGCCTACCACAAAGATGTGGGTATCCTGGGCATGGGCAGGCGCTGCCGCGAGGATGCCGGCAAGGAGCAGGATCCCGCCGAAAACTGCTGACAGAGCGTACGCTCGGGTCTTTGGTCTACACATCAACTTCGCGCTCCTTACCCCCGGGCCGGCCCCGCGCCGCCATGGGTTGCTTCCGTTAGCGTCGTAATCCCTTGTGGATGAATTATGCCATCCTTTGCGCCTTCGTGCTGGCGCATCCCCTTACCGTACCGCCGGCATCTTGCCGGCACGATTCCCCCTTCGAAGGGGGACTAAGGGGGATGTAAACCCCTCTTACGTACCGCCGGCATCTTGCCGGCACGATTCCCCCTTTGAAGGGGGCTAGGGGGATGTAAACCCCTCTTACGTACCGCCGGCATCTTGCCGGCACGATTCCCCCTTTGAAGGGGGCTAGGGGGATGTAAACCCCTCTTA
>PUOI01000530.1 GCA_003552765.1 Candidatus Hydrogenedentota bacterium
AGCTTCACCAGCTTGAGCAGGTAACGGCGGAGTTTCCCGAACTCGCCGTGCACCCGGCTCATGACGTAATTCTCCATCCCGAAGGCTTTCACAATGGAGATCGCGCGGAAGCTTTCGCTCGCGACGCCCGCCATGGCCGCGATCTTCTCCAGCGACCGCCGCATGCTCCGCTTGACCTTCTTGCCGATCTTGACGATGGCGTACGCGGCGGGCGGCAACACGCAAAGCCCCACCAGCGTAAGAAACGGATCAATCCAGAGCGCGATGGCCAGGAACAAGACAATCTTGAACGGTTCCCGGAGCAACTTGACCAGCACACTCGCCAAACCGCGATTCACCATAAAGATGTCGTTGGTGAAGCGGGCCAGGATCTCGCCGGAATCGCGTTTCTCAAAAAAGGCGAGCGATAGCCCCAGGATGTTGTGATACATGCGCTCGCCCAGATTAACGCAAATGCTGGCGCCAATGCTCCCCGCGAAGTACTCCTGAATGAACCGGGCCACGGCCCCCGCGACGGCCAACGCGATAAGCACTCCGCCCACGATGGCCAACCCTTGCATGGGATCGGCTCGCATGTCCCAGATCAGGTTCTCAAAACGAAGAGCCGCGTCTTGCGGCGCCCAGCCCACGGCGGCTTCCATCCGCTCTTCATAGGACGCGACGGTCTGAGTGTAGTGCGCGGTCAATTCGGCGACCTCGTCCTCGTCGCCGAGGATGACCTTCACCGCATACCCCGCGCTGAGAATCATGCCGCCAAAGGAAGCCGACACCACGACCGCGAAGAGAAGCGAGACGAACAAGCGGGCCTTGTATTCCCACGCGTAGCCCAGTAGACGCGTATAGACCGTCCACGCACTCGACTGGCTGCGTGAATAATTGCGCGGGTTGTAGTTGGGATCGCCCGTGGGATCAAACATGAGCAGAGAAGGGTCCTCTTCTCCTTGGGTATGGGTTGCGTGGCCCGAAGTGGCGTTGATAACAGAGGAGTCATCCCCCATTCGCGGCGCCTCTTGGACGAATCAAGACCGGCAAGATGCCGGCGCTACGATTTCCTCCACGAAAGGGGGACAACTCCTTCCAATTCTTCCTTGGAACGGGAGACAAAGGGGGGATATGCCTTACCTCTCATTCCACCTTGGAAGGGGGATCAAGGGGGATGTTAATCCCTGTTGTATGTCTCATGTATCGTACATCCCCCGGCCCTACGGGCCACCCCCTTCAAAGGGGGGATTTTTCGTACCGCCGGCATCTTGCCGGCATACAAGACGCCTGGAAGGCAACAACGCGGCTCCCCCTTGGAAGGGGGAGCAAGGGGGATGTCCCTCAACTCTATTCCCCCTTTGAAGGGGATGTCACACCGACACCTGCGGTATCATCGCCTCGGCGGCGTCAAGCACGGCGTCATCCAGCTCAATATCGGTCAGCTTGCCCGAGAGATACGCCTCGTACGCGCTCATGTCGAAATGGCCATGGCCGCTCAGGTTGAAGAGAATGGTCTTGGCTTCGCCGCTGTCCCGGCACTTCAGCGCCTCGTCCACGGCCGCGCGGATGGCGTGGCCCGTTTCGGGGGCAGGCACGATGCCTTCCGTGCGGGCGAACAGGACGCAGGCCTCGAACACCGGATTCTGAGGCACGGCCACGGCCTTGAATGCCTTTTCCCGCACAAGGTGCGCCACTTGCGACGCCACGCCGTGATAGCGCAATCCACCCGCATGAATGCCCGGCGGCATGAAATTGTGGCCCAAGGTGTACTGTTTGAGGAGCGGCGTAATCTTGGCGGTGTCGCCGAAGTCGTAGGCGTAATGGCCCCGCGTGAGCGTCGGGCAGGACGTGGGCTCCACGGCGATGAACTCGATGGAGCGCCCATTGCGTTTCGCGTCTCCATAGTACGGGAACGCGATACCCGCCAAGTTGGATCCGCCGCCGCAGCAGCCGATGACCACATCGGGATACTCGTCGACCTTGGCCATTTGCAGGAGCGCTTCCTCGCCAATCACGGTCTGGTGGAGCAGGACGTGGTTCAACACACTGCCCAAGCCGTATTTCGTGGCGCCCTCGCTTTTGGCGGCCACTTCGACGGCCTCGCTAATGGCCATGCCGAGACTGCCCGTGGTGTTCGGGTCGTCCTTCAGGAATGCCCGCCCGCTGTCTGTGGTGTCGCTGGGGCTGGGCATGATGTTGCCGCCATAGGTCTGAATGAGGGCGCGCCGGTACGGCTTCTGATCGTAACTCACCCGTACCATGTACACCTGACATGCGATGCCGAACATCTGGCACGCGATGGACAGGGCTGTCCCCCATTGGCCCGCGCCCGTCTCGGTGCTCATCGAAGAGATGCCTTCCGCCTTGTTGTAATAGGCTTGGGCGATGGCGGTGTTGATCTTATGACTGCCTGAGGGCGCCACGCTTTCGTTTTTGTAATAGATGTGGGCGGGCGTCTCCAGCGCCTCCTCAAGGCGGTACGCCCGGCGCAATGGCGTGGGCCGGTACAGGCGGTAGATATCCATGACCTCGCCCGGAATCGCGATCTGGGGCTCCGTGCTCATCTCCTGCTGGATGAGTCCCATCGGGAAAATCGCCGCCAGGTCATCGGGATTCAGCGGTTGCATGGTCCCGGGATGAAGCGGCGGGTCCATGCTCCCCGGCATGTCCGGCGCGATGTTGTACCAATGATCGGGAAGACGGTGCGGTTCGAGTTCGATATTGTATTGACGCATCAGGCTGGTTCCCCTTACAAAGTGCTGCGCTCAAGAAGGACAAATTTGGCCCTAGCATACATCATCGCGCCCGTCTTCCCAAATACGTCTTGGGGGACGGCGGGTGGATTCCACATCCCAGCCTTACACAGCAGGTGATTGCGCCCATCGAGCGCTCGAATTCACGCTCAGCGCAGTCACTGTGACCAAAATCAATCCCATGCCCAAGATCTGCAGACCGGCCAGGGTTTCATCCAAAACCGCGACGCCGAATAGCGATGCGGTGACCGGCTCGACCATTGCCACAATTGAGGCTACGGCCGGCGCGGTATGGTTCAGGCCGGCGATGTAGAAGATGAACGACAATCCCGCGCCGAGCGTCCCCAACTCCACAAACAGCGGCCAACTCGACGTACTCAGCACGGCCACGGCCTGATCGGCATCGCCCAGTCCGATAAGTATGGCGGCGAGTACCGCGAATGCTATCACGAGAATCGCCTGCGGGCTGCCGTGGGGGGCCGCATACTTGAAGCCGAAAATGAATACCGCATAGGAGAGGCCCGAAAGCAGTCCCGCGCCGGCGGCGATCGGTGTGACGGCGTCCGCTCCAATCTTGTAAACGCCTGTAAGCAGCACGATCCCAAGCATGACGGTGGCGATCGCGGCCCACTTGAACAGCGTGGGCCTTTCGAGCTTGAATGTGAAGGACACCAGATAGACGAACACCGGTGCGCAGTACATCAGGGTGGCTGCAACCGCGACGCTGCCCTCCGCGATGCTTACGAAATAAAACGCGAAGTTGCCTGCTACCCCGAGGCCCGCAATCGCCGACCAGAACCATAATCGCCGGCTTGCCAATCCGCTGCCGCGCGGGCGCAACCCTAGCCAGACGAGAACGAACAACAGCCCGATCGCGCCCCGGTAGAACGACACCACGAACGCGTCCCAGCCGTCGGCCATGAGAATTCCGCCGATCCCGCCCGATAACCCCCAGAATAGCGCCGCAAGCGCCACGAACCCCGTACTCAAACCCTTCATTTGTCTCCGTTTCTCTTGATGGCGCCAATGACTCTGCAGGACCAGATTTGTGGATGTTCCGATTGAGTGTGACTTGCCTCACATGCTGGCCTGAATAAATCCATCCCCACGGGATGGATTTGATTGTGGATAGCCCCTATTCTTAACGGTGAGGTGGCACGGGCTTCCAGCCCGTGATTCATGGCCTGGAAGGCCATGCAACTTCTTGGCGCGTTCACTTCGGCGGTCAACAGGTTTAGGCTTGACGCTCCACTACTGCCTCTTCAGGCCGTAATTTGTGGACAATGCGGCTTTACGCCCCATGATTGGCTCCGGTTGGGATTCACATGGAACGCTGCACCCTTGTCTCCATGTGTGGGCGACTACCTAACGACCCCAGAGGGGTCACAGATAGTAGCCTGGGGTTGAAGCGCGCGTAGCGCGCGATACCCCAGGATCGCTGGATGGATTTGATTTTGGGTAGACTCCAATTTTAACGGTGAGGTGGCACGGGCTTCCAGCCCGTGATTCATGGCCTGGAAGGCCATGCCACTTCTTGGCGCGTTCACTTCGGCGGTCAACAGGTTTAGGCTTGACGCTTCACTACTGCCTCTTCAGGCCGTAATTTGTGGACAATGCGGCGTTGCGCCCCATGATTGGCTCCG
>PUOI01000117.1 GCA_003552765.1 Candidatus Hydrogenedentota bacterium
AGCTTGGCGGGGCGCGTCCTACGGCCGGCCAAGGTGGTGGTTAGCCAGGGAAGCCCCGTCGAGGACGATGAACCGCAAGAGTCCGATCGCGAAACACAGGCGAAACAGCCGGAGGGATCGGATGAGCCCGAGCCGTAGGCCGGGGTAATGGTTCTCCCGGCGCGGGGCCAGCGTGAGGGGACATCTTGAACGTCCTAAGAGCCGTTCGAAGCAAAAAAGTATGTGAGTCGATTTTCAGTTAACCACGCTCGCCGCATCGATAATGTGCATGGAGGTATAGATACCATGGGTAAAGTAATTGGAATTGACCTTGGCACGACCAATTCCTGTGTCGCGGTCATGGAAGGCGATGACGGGAAGGTTATCGCCAACGCCGAGGGCAATCGGACCACGCCATCGGTCGTGGCCTTCAGTAAGGAGGGCGAACGGCTGGTGGGCGGTGTCGCCAAACGTCAGGCGATAACCAATCCTCAAAACACCATCTTCTCGATCAAACGCTTCATGGGACGGCGCTATAACGAAGTGAGCGAAGAAGAGCGCACCGTTCCGTATGCCGTACGCCAAGCCCAGAATGGCGATTGCGAGATTGAGGTGCAAGGCCGCACCTATCGTCCGCCGGAGATTTCGGCCATGATCCTTCAGAAAATGAAGGAAACCGCCGAGAATTATCTGGGGGAGGAAGTGACGCAGGCCGTCATTACGGTGCCCGCGTATTTCAACGACTCCCAGCGTCAGGCCACGAAGGACGCCGGCCGTATTGCGGGCCTTGAAGTGTTGCGCATCATCAACGAGCCCACAGCGGCGGCGTTGGCCTATGGCCTGGATAAGAAGAAGGACGAGAAGGTGGCCGTCTATGACTTGGGCGGCGGCACGTTCGATATTTCGCTGTTGTCGATTGGCGATGATAGCTTTGAGGTGCTGGCCAGCCAAGGCGACGGCCACTTGGGCGGCGATGACTTTGACCAGCGCATCATTGACTGGCTCGCCGATTCGTTCATGAAGGACCAAGGCATTGATCTCCGCAAAGATCACATGGCCTTGCAGCGTTTGAAGGAAGCGGCGGAGAAGGCCAAGTGCGAGCTTTCGACGACGATGCAGACGGATGTGAATCTGCCGTTCATCACCGCCGATTCCGCTGGACCAAAACACATGAACTACACGCTCACGCGGGCCAAGGTCGAGCAGCTTTGCGATGATCTGCTGCAACGCACCAAGGGGCCGTGCCAGCAAGCGCTGGAAGACGCCGGTTTATCCAAGAACGACATCGACGAAGTCATCTTGGTGGGCGGGCAGACGCGCATGCCCGCGGTCATCGAGCTGGTGAAGGAGCTGTTTGGCCGGGATCCCCACCGGGGCGTCAACCCGGACGAGGTCGTGGCCATCGGTGCGGCCATCCAGGGCGGCGTGCTTTCCGGCGACGTTAAAGATGTGCTATTGCTTGACGTCACGCCTCTGTCGCTGGGCATCGAAACCCTGGGCGGCGTGTCCACCAAGCTCATTGAGCGCAACACGACCATCCCCGTCACCAAGCGGCAGATTTTCTCGACGGCCGCCGACAATCAGACTGCGGTCACCATCCATGTGTTGCAAGGTGAACGGGAGCTTGCCAAGGATAACCGCAGCCTGGGCAACTTCACCTTGGAGGGCATACCCCCGGCGCCGCGGGGCGTTCCCCAGGTTGAGGTGACGTTCGATATCGACGCGAACGGCATCCTTCATGTGTCCGCAAAAGACTTGGCCACGAATAAAGAACAGAAGATTCGCATTGAGTCCTCCAGCGGCTTGAGCGAGGACGAGATCCAGAAGATGGTCAAGGATGCGCAGGAGCATGAGCAGGAAGACAAGGAACGGCGTGAACTCATCGAAGTCCGGAACAACGCCGATCAGCTCTTGTACTCGACCGAGAAGTCCTTGAATGAAAACGGGGACAAGATGGACGAGCAAGACAAACAAGCGTTGCAGGCCGCCTTAGAGGAGCTGCGCAACGTGAAGGATGGCGATGACAAGCAAGCCATCCAGTCGGCCATGGAGAAAGTCCAGAACACGTCGCACAAATTGGCCGAGGCTATGTACGCCGCCGCGGCAGCGGGCGCCGAAACCACTGACACTGGTGGTGGAGACGGCCAACAACAGGCCGGCGGCGCCGAATCCAGCGGCGACGGCCCGATTGACGCTGATTTCACCGTTGTGGACGAAGATCAGGAAGAGAAATAGCCGCAGACGCCCGGGCGGGTCCTTTTGAGTCCGCCCGGGCCAACCGGAAGCCGTAGGCGGAGCGCATGCCTAAGCAAAAAGATTACTACGAGATTCTGGGCGTATCCAGGGACGCCTCGCCAGAGGATATACGCAAGGCCTACTTGAAGCTGGCCCACAGGTACCATCCCGACAAGACCGGCGGGAACAAGGAAGACGAGGACAAGCTCAAGGAAATCAACGAGGCCTACGACGTCCTTAAGAATCCAAAGAAGCGCGCCGACTATGACCGCTTCGGCGAGGGGGGCAATCCCTTCGGAGCCGGAGGCGGGTCGGCTGGTTTCGACCCGCGCGATTTCGCGGGCTTTGGCGGATTTGGAGGCCAGAGCGCGGACTTTGGCGAGGGCGAACCGTTCGAGGACCTTTTCGATGTCCTCTTCGGCCGCGGCGGCGGGGGGCGCCGGCGGGGCGGACCTTCGCCAGGCAGGGATTTGGAAGTGCGGGTGCGGATTTCCCTTCGGGACGCCGCGTTCGGGGCCCAAAAAGAGATACAGGTCAACCGCCGCGAGGCGTGCAGCGAGTGTAACGGCTCGGGAGCGGCGCCAGGTTCAGAACCGCAACGCTGTCCGGATTGCGGCGGAGCGGGTCAGGTGCGCCGTGCGCAAGGGTTCTTCAGCGTAACCCAGACCTGTCCGAAATGCCGCGGCCGCGGCCGCGTGGTATCCAATCCGTGCAAGCGCTGCAAGGGCAACGGAAAGATGGCGGCGGAGCGCGAGATCTCGGTGGACATTCCGGCTGGCGTGGACACGGGGTCGAGGCTGCGGGTGCCCAATGAGGGAGAAGCCGGTGATGCGGGCGGGCCGCGCGGAGACCTCTACATCTACGTAGAAGTGGACCCGCACGAAGTCTTCGAGCGCCGCGGCAACGATCTCATCTGCGAGGTCCCCGTGAGTTTTCCGCAAGCGGCGTTGGGCGCGACCATACGGGTTCCCACACTCAAGGGCGAAGCCGAGTTGAAAGTGCCCGCGGGCACCCAGTCGGGAGCCACATTCCGGCTGCGTGGCCAAGGGTTGCCCGATTTGCGCGGGTATCACAAAGGCGATCAATATGTGCAGGTGCAAGTGGAAACGCCCACGAAGCTAACCCGCGAACAGAAGGATCTCCTCAAACAGTTTGAAGACTCCACGAACTCATCCAGTTATCCGCTGCACAAGCGGTTCATGGAAAAGATCAAACGAACTTTAGGCGGCGAGTAAGCGTATAGCGCAATACCGGTTGTCTTTAATCGCCTGAGAAACAAGCAAGGTTCTCAGGCGTGCGAATCTCCTCCATGGTATGCCTCCTCCCTTGATTGCGGGCTGTTTTCAGCCCGCAATTTCTTTGTCTTGCGCTGGCCTCGTCAAGCCGCCATTCTTCGCCGGTCTGTTGGGCAAGAAACGGGCATGGGGGAGAGGCTTCATGGCTCGCGCAGGGAGCGCCGCCAACCTGGTTTCACGGGCATTCCCCGGCCAGCAACATCAAGGCGGCATTGCGCACGTGGATTGATGACAAAACGGGCTGGCCCCGGCGGATGGGCTGCCCGCCGGGGCCATGAGTGGAACGAGGAGGGAATTGTGGTACGGGTTAGTACATGTCGCCCATGCCGCCGCCCGCGCCGGCGCCCTTGGAATCCTTGGGCTCCGGCAGTTCGGCGATGAGCACTTCTGTGGTCAACAACAGCCCAGCCACGCTTGAGGCGTTTTGCAGGGCCGTGCGCACCACCTTGGTTGGGTCGATGACACCCGCCTTGAGCAAGTCTTCATACTCGCCCGTGGCGGCGTTGTAGCCGACGTTGCCCTTCTTGCTCTTGACGTTCTGGACCACCATGGAGCCTTCTTCGCCCGCGTTATTCGCGATCTGGCGCATGGGCTCTTCAAGGGCCCGAACGACAAGTTTGCCACCGATGGCTTGGTCGCCTTCGAGGTCAAGCTTGCCCGGGGCATCCTGACACCGGAGCAGCGCGACGCCGCCGCCGGGCACGATGCCCTCCTCAATGGCCGCGCGGGTCGCGTGCAGGGCATCTTCGACGCGGGCCTTCTTTTCCTTCATCTCGATCTCGGTGGCCGCGCCGACATTAATGACCGCCACGCCGCCGGCGAGCTTGGCCAGCCGCTCTTGCAGCTTCTCGCGGTCATAATCCGAGGTGGTTTCCTCGATTTGACGCCGGAGCAGGTTGATCCGCCCCATGATGTCTTCGCTCGACCCCGCGCCTTCGACGATCGTGGTGCTGTCCTTGTCCACCACGATGCGCTTGGCCCGGCCAAGGTCCGCGAGCTGCACGTTCTCAAGCGCCATGCCCAAGTCTTCCGTCACCGCGCGTCCGCCGGTAAGCGTGGCGATGTCTTGGAGCATGGCCTTGCGCCGGTCGCCAAAGCCGGGCGCCTTGACGGCCGCCGCCTGGAAGGTGCCGCGAATCTTGTTCACAACGAGCGTCGCCAAGGCTTCGCCCTCGATGTCCTCGGCGATGATAAGCAACGGCTTGCCATTCTTGGCGATTTGCTCCAGCAAGGGCAGCAGATCCTTGATCGACGTGATCTTCTTCTCGTGGATCAGCACATACGCGTCCTCAAGGATCGCTTCCATGTTGTCATTGTCCGTGACGAAATACGGGGAGAGGTAACCCCGGTCAAACTGCATCCCCTCGACCACTTCCAACGTGGTCTCGATGCCCTTGGCCTCTTCCACGGTGATGGTGCCGTCGTTGCCGACCTTGTTCATCGCGTCGGCGATGATGCCGCCAATCTCTTCATCTTCGTTGGCCGAAATGGTAGCCACCTGCCGGATGATTTCATTATCGTCCTTGACCTGCTTGCTCAGACCGGCCAAGGCTTCCACCACGGCGTCCACCGCCTTGTCGATCCCGCGCTTCAAGGCCATGGGGCTGGCGCCAGCCGTGACGTTGCGAAGTCCTTCACGGTAAATGGCTTCCGCCAGCACCGTCGCCGTCGTCGTGCCATCGCCCGCCACATCCGAGGTCTTGGACGCGACTTCCTTCACCATCTGCGCGCCCATGTTCTCGTACTTATCCTCGAGCTGGATCTCCTTCGCGACCGTGACTCCGTCCTTCGTAACCGTGGGTGAACCCCACTTCTTGTCCAGCACGACATTGCGGCCCCGCGGGCCCAGCGTCGACTTCACGGCACGGCTGAGCTTGTTTACTCCGGAGAGTATCCCCCGGCGCGCCTCTTCACCAAATTCAAGTTGTTTCGCGCTCATGTTCGAATCACCTCCCTATAGCGTAGGGTTGTTAGTTTTCAATGACGGCCAGCACATCGTCTTCACGAAGAATCAGATGATCCTCGCCGTCGAGCTTCACTTCCGTACCCGCGTACTTGCCAATAAGCACGCGATCGCCCTTCTTCACTTCCAACTCGACCCGCTTTCCGTCCTCGTCAAGACGGCCCGGTCCCACCTCGATGACCTTGGCTTCCTGGGGCTTTTCCTTAGCCGTATCGGGGATGATAATCCCGCCCCGCACCTGTTCATCGGCTTCCTCGCGCTTGACTAGAATGCGGTTTGCAAGTGGCCTGACTTTCATGATCCATTCTCCCTTCTTAACATTGCCTTGGGTGTACTGCGTCGAATTTCGCCTAGCTTATACACTGCGCCCGCGGCCTTGACAGGACGCAAGCGTCGAATAAGAGACAGGCGCGAACTACCCTCTCCCACACAGGGGAGAAGAGCGCCACGGAACGGGGCTCCTATGCCCCTGACTCGTTCCGCTGACAAGGATACAGCAACCAGCGTGCCAACATTGGCAAGATGCTGTAAGTCCTTGTGACACAGGTGCTTATGAGGATTCGAATGGTGAGGGTGTTGGGGTGGTTTGCCCAAATGGCAAGCTGATGGAAACGGAGGGAGTTCTTGGAGGGGCGGTGTGTGCCAAAGTGGCAAACTGGTAGCACTCGCTCGATATGAGTGCTAATAAGGGGCGCCATTTTGGCAGAGCCGCCTGGGCGCATTCCGCTTCAAGACGAAAGGACGGAGCCGGTTACGCGATAACCGGCCCCGTCTGGTCAGCGACTCTTGAGCATTCGTCTTCTTCCAAGAGGAACAAGACGAACATCAACAGGGCGCGTCAATTACTCGTCATATTGCTCGCGCCATTCATTCACGAGATTCTCCCATCGCTCGATATCATAGTCATCGGGCATGTCGTAGTCTTGGTTTTCCAGAAGGTCTTCAATGGTGACGTCGCCCACGGGAACGCCGCCCTCGGGAATGTCAGCGCCAGCGGCCCAAGCGATGG
Organism: Candidatus Hydrogenedentota bacterium; assembly: GCA_003552765.1. GTDB lineage: Bacteria > Hydrogenedentota > Hydrogenedentia > Hydrogenedentales > SLHB01 > SKRY01. Next base: position 6,482 of record PUOI01000117.1, read on the forward strand.
CGTTGAGCACCTGGCCGCGGAACATGGGGTGTCCCCAATTCCAATGCCAGTGCCCGCCGGTGAATCCGAAGCTCCGGCCGCCATCCTCGCGCTCGTAGGCCCACGCCACATGCTGGATCTCGCCGCGTTCAAGGACCGCCTCGCGCACGTGCGGGTTGTTGCTGAAGGGCCCGTCATCGCGGTCCAGGGTTTCTTCAGGCGGATGATCGCTCATAATCGGCGTCACGCCTTCCATGTCTTCGCGGAAGCGCATGTGGTAGTACCACTCATCTTCCAGCGTATAGGGTTCGATGCCGTTGTTAATGGGGTGATCGGCCAGCTCCGGATCTTCAATCGTCCAGAACGGATTCACGGCCCAATGGGGCTCCTTGTTTCCGCCAAGCCATTCGACCCATTCATCATCCGCTTCCCCCGACGGGAAGGCCCAGTGCATGATGACGAATCCAATCCCGTCGTTGATCATCTCTTCAAGTTCGTCGAGATGAGGCAACGCGGGATGACCGCCACCGCCATCGGCGTAGATCACAATGGCGTCCGCGCCCTCGAAGGCGTCCGGATCATCGGGCCACCCATCCTGGTGCACGACCGAGGTGACGCCCTCATGCTCGTTGAGCAAGTCACTGAGGAGGAGACACCCCGCGTTGTGTTCATGGGCGCCGTAGCCGTGACTGGGCGTGCCCGCCACGAACACCACGTTCTTTTCCTCCGCGTGTGCGGCGCCGCTCCCCAATACGAGCGCTCCAAGTGCGCCAAGGGTCAGTGCTGCTGCTAGACTGGTTCGCATACTGTTGCTCTCCTTTGTTGTGTTGCTTCGGTTACTCTCCGAATGTTTCGTTCCATTCGTTTACAAGATTCTCCCAGTGTTCCAGGTCGAAGTCCTCCGGCATTTCGGAGTCTTGGTTGGCCAGGAGGTCCTCAATGGTGATCACGCCAACGGGAACCCCGCCTTCCGGGATTTCGGCGTGCGCGGTCCATGCGATGGCGTTGAGCACCTGGCGGCGGAACATGGGATGACCCCAGTTCCAATGCCAATGCGCGCCAGTGAACCCGAAACCCCGGCCGCCGTTCTCGCGTTCCGAGGCCCAGGCCACATGCTGGATCTCGCCCCGTTCCAGGACGGTCTCGCGGACGTGCGGGTTGCCGCTATAGAAGCCGTCCTCCCGGTCCAGCGTCTCTTCGGGCGGGTGATCGCTCGTAATGGGCGTGATGCCTTCCATGTCTTCGCGAAACCGCATGTGATAGTACCACTCATCGTCAATCGTGAAGGACTCGACACCGTTGTTGATGGGGTGGCTGGCCAACTCCGGATCCGTGATGATCCAGTGCGGATTGACCGACCAATGGGGCTCCTTGTTCCCGCCTACCCAAGCCAGCCATTCATCGCCCGCCTCATCCGGCGGAATGCCCGTGGCCCAGTGAATCGCCACAAGCCCAACCCCCTCGTCCATCAGTTCGCCGAGTTGGTCCAGATGGGGCAAGGCGGGATGGCCGCCGCCTCCGTCGGCAAAGATGACGATTGAATCGGCATCGTCGAAGGCGCCGGGATCCTCTGGCCACCCGTTGTGATGCACCTCCGAAATGATACCGTCATGATGTTCGTTGAGCAAGTCACTCAGGAGGAGACATCCCGCATTGTGCTCGTGCTCGCCGTAGCCGTGGCTGGGCGCGCCCGCGACAAACACGACCTTCTTTTCCTCCGCGTAAGAGGCGCTGCTTCCAAGCAAGAAGGCTGCAAGCGCGCCGAGGGTCAGTACCGCTGTGAAGCTGTGCCGCATTGGTCGTACTCCCTTCATGGTAATGCGTAACTTCGTTGCCCTAATTGTAGCGCACACTTTTGCATGCGGATGCGCCACATATCCGCGTTCCCGATTCTCCGGCTAGTTCTTTCTGGGCCACAAGGCGGCTGCGTGGGCCCTACTCAGCGCCATAACCCTCCACGGCTTGGCCGTCGTCCCCGAGGTTGCCTGTCACATACAGGATACCCCGCGCCACCAGGTCCAGATAGACGGGGTGTTCCATCGTCTCATTATGATGTCCGATGGTTGTGGCGAAAATGGGAACCCCTTCATACTCCCGTGTCCAGATGACGGGCTCATACTCGAGCGAACGTTCGCGGCCGTAAGCGATGGCCAGGGGAGAGGTGTTGGGCAGGACCCGGTTGATGTTGTACAGCTCCCCGGCCGGCGTCTCCCATTCGGTTCCGAAATCGGCCATCAGGGGATGGTCCTCCCGGAAGTTCAGCACCGTGAAGGGATATTCGGGTTCGTGGTGGTACATATCCACGCCGGTGAACTCAAACCATTCGGGGGCGTCCCGAAACGTGGCCATGGTGTTGTGAAGGAGCACGGCGCCTATCCCCGATTCCGCATGCGCTCCCGCGACCACCTCCGCCATTTGGGCTTGCACATCCGGATCCAGATAGCTCCAGCCGTGATTGTGCAGGACGGCGTCGTACCCTTCGATCCAATCGTGACCCTCAAGATCCTCTTCCGGCGCATCCGTGAAGAGGATATCCACGGTCGCGTTGATCCGCTCCGCTATACCATTGGAGAGAATGTGTTGTTGCGTCTCATAGTCGTGCCAGCCTCCCCCCGTGAGCTGCAGGATGCGAAGGGGTTCCGGGCCGTTCTCCTCCGCCGCGCCCGCCATCAGCGTTCCAAGCAAGAAGGCCATAACGAACGTGGCGCACCAACATTTCTTTCTACAGGGCGTCATTTGCATCGGCTGTCTCCCTAGCGCTGGCCGTTTGGCGGCTGCGCGATTATGGGTAACTTGCCCCATGCTCCAGTTCAGGCGCGTGGCATGGGCCTTACGTCCGGACAGGCCAGCGCCTCTCAGCGTGTATACCAGAGAAGCAAACTACCACCCTCTCCCGAATGGAATCAAGCCGGCCACCATCGGCGCTTGCGAAGCACAAGGGTCTTGTGGTACTTAAAAGGACCATATTTGGGAGGAAACCCAGGGGACCTAGCCAACATGAGACCCATGATGCCCGTGCTGAGAAGACGTCTTTCGTATTTGTGCCTTTTTGTGCTGATCACCGCTCTTGCTTGTGAAACCACGGGAAGCAGGGTCCCTATTCCCCGCGGAAGGGACAGAGACGAAAGGGAAAGGCCCGCGAGATCGGAAAGCGGCCCTGATCTCTCAGCGGTCGAGTGGGACGCTGAACGGATTCACAATGGAGACGGCATAACCTACCTTGTTACAGCCGATTTCCCGTGTCCGGTAGACGTGTCGGCGCATGCCGCCTTTCGCGGAGCCGGGGTCATCGAGGATGTAAAACCCTCCCCGGACGGAAGGATGCTCGCCATTCGCACGAGAACCACGTCTCACGGGATGGGATGGCTCTATGACCCTCGTGGGGGAAACCTCAGGCCCGTGTCTTTCCAATACGGCGGGGAGACGAAGCTTGTGGGATGGCGGGAAGATGGGGAGTATGTGGCGTTTCTCGAGCGAACGCCCGGCCCCGGCGATTTCTTGCGGCTGGTGGGCGTCTCCGAGCGGCATGATTACGTGGCCGACTACGGGTTGGACGTGGGACAGCCGGGAGCGGATGTAGAGTTGCCGAGCGGGGTGATGGGCGAAGCGATCGAGCCTGAGGGGTGGAACGGGCCGTACTTCTTCTTCCATTGCGGAGACGCCTTCTTTCGGATTGATCCCGCTGAAGGGGACCTGGAGGATGCGGAAGAGGCCTCCGCGCCATCTCAAGCAACGGAAGACCTTGGGTGAGAATGCACGCCCGGCATCCATGATCCGAATTGGGGGCGGCTATCCGGTTCCCGCGAACGTTATCTCGGCGATTGGAGGGCCACAGAGTCTTTGACAACAGAAATTTCGCTATGGTATATTTCTGTTCGCTAAAGCAGAAGCGCCAGCTTCTCACCTTGCGGCGGCCATGGGCTAGCTAGTCAAGGTTCGTCCCCGAAGGGCTCGAGATCCGAGATGCGCCCGCGGCCGCAGAACTGGCAGCTTCTGTGGCCGCTTTTTTTGTTTGGCGGGCCGGCTAGCCCGCCGTGCGAATGTGTCGTGAGGTTTCCAGGAGGGTATACCTATCGCCAAGGCATCCGAACAGCGGACGCGGGTCAATGAAATGATACGCGCCCGTCAGGTGCGTATTATTGATGAGGAAGGCAATCAGCTCGGTATCATGAGCCCGGAGGATGGGCTGCGAGACGCCAACGAACGAGGGTTGGACCTTGTCGAAGTGGCGCCGAATGCGAGTCCGCCGGTGTGCCGGATAATGGACTACGGCAAGTACCGGTATCAGCAGAGCAAGCGGACCAAGGAATCCAAGAAGAACCAGCACACGGTTACCGTCAAGGAAGTCAAGTACCGGCCCAAGATTGACGGGCACGACTTCGACTATAAGACGCAGCATGTGCGGGATTTCTTGGAGGCCGGGAACAAGGTCAAAGTGACCATCATGTTCCGCGGCCGTGAGATGGCTCACCCCGAGTATGGCCAGGAGATCATTCAGCGGGTGGTCAACGGAGTGAAGGACCTCATCGGTAACGAGGCTGACCCGAAGCGGTGCAAGCTTGAGGGGCGTCAAATGAGCCTGGTGCTTTCGCCCAAGGGCAGCGCCAAGTAGTCCATTCAGCCGCCGCGTCAAATACAGCTATACCGGCCTGGGCCGGAAGAGAGACTTTTCGCGATTAGTGCTTAAACGGACGAAAAGGAGGGCCTTTTTGTCGTAATTTCAGGAGAAGAAGTCCATGCCCAAAATCAAGACCAATAAAGCCGCGCAGAAGCGCTTCAAGCGTACGAAGTCGGGCAAGTACAAGTATACCAAGGCGTTTGGCCGGCACTTGCTGACATCGAAGACCTCCAAGCGGCGGCGGAAGCTTCGCCGGCCCGGACTCATCGACGCCACGAACCTGAAGCACGTTCGAATTCTCCTTCCCTACAGTTGAGCGTGCGCCGCGCGGCTTGGCCCGCGCACTGATTCGGATTAACCCCAACGCGATCCGGGCCTCGAATTGGCGGGAGCCTGGACCAAGGTTCCGTTGTTTTTCCTTCATTTTCCCCCGGAATCGCCAGACCACGCATCCGCCGCATGAATAGCGGGTGCGGAAGGGAGAGTTACCATGCCACGAGCAACCAACGCGCCGGCTTCCCGGCAGCGGCGAAAGAAGTACTTGGAGCGGGCCTCGGGATACCGTGGCAGCCGCCATCGTTTGATGAAGAGCGCACGGGACGCGGTGTTGAAGGCGGGCCAATACGCCTACCGTGATCGCAAGGTCCGCAAGCGCGATTTCCGTAAGCTTTGGATTGCCCGCATCAATGCGGCTTCCCGCGCCGCCGGTCTCAGTTACAGTCAATTCATCCGCGGCCTGAAGCTGGCCGAGATTGATCTAAACCGCAAAGTGCTGGCCGATATCGCCGTGACGGATCAGGAGCGTTTCAACGAGCTGGTGGCCATGGCCAAGGCTCAGTTGAACGCGGCATCCTAGCCATGCGAATCATACCTGCCGTTGATATTCGCGGCGGACTTTGCGTGAATCTGGTACAGGGCGATTACGGTCAGGAAACCGTCTTCTCGCAGGATCCCGTGGCCCAAGCCCGTCTCTGGTACAAGCAAGGGGCGGAGCTGGTGCATATCGTGGACCTCGACGGCGCCAAGGCGGGATACCTGTGTATCGACGGCTATTTGCGCCAATTGACCAAGGAAGGCATCCCCTATGAAGTGGGGGGCGGCATCCGGGACATGACGGCGCTGGAGAGCACCTTTTGCGCCGGGGCCACCCGAGCGATTCTTGGCACGATCGCCTACCGCGATCCGGCCTTTGTCCAGCGGGCGGCGAAGCTGTACCGGGGACGCGTGGCGGTCGGAATCGACGCCCGGGATGGGTGGGTCGCGCTCAACGGCTGGTTCGACGTAACCGAGACGGACGCCGTCGCCTTTGCGCGTGAAATGGAAGCCGCCGGCGCCGCGCGCATCATCTATACGGACATTATGAGCGACGGGATGATGAAGGGCCCCAATATTGAAGCCACGCGCCGTGTGGCGGAGGCCGTGTCCATCCCCGTGACCGCGTCCGGCGGCATCTCCTCCCTGGAGAATATCCGCCAGCTCGCGGCCCTGCAACCGCTGGGCGTGGACGAGGCCATTGTGGGACGGGCGCTGTATCTTGGCGCGTTCACCCTCCCCGAAGCCTTGGAAACGGCCCGCGCGGCAGCGGTATGAAACCCTGGTTCGATACCGTCGCCATCATTGGCGTGGGACTGCTGGGCGGGTCGCTGGGGTTGGCGCTCAAGCAACGCGGGCTGGCCGGGCGCGTCCATGGGGCGGGGCATCGCCAGACCTCCTTGGATGCGGCGCTGGAGCGCAAGACCATAGACGCCGCGTTTCTTGACGCCCGCGCGAGTGTGGAGGGGGCTAATCTGGTGGTCCTCTGCACGCCCGCGGCCATGGTGACCGATAAACTCGACGAGATCGCGCCCGCCTGCCTTCCTGAAGCCGTCATCACGGACGTAGCCAGCACCAAGGCGGACATTTGCGCCCATGCGGCGAACCGTTGGAACGCGGGCCGCCGCTTCGTGGGCAGTCATCCCATGGCGGGGAGCGAGAAGTTTGGGCCCGAGCACGCCGACCCGGCGCTTTACGAGGGCCGGGTGGCCGTGGTTGAGAAGGGCGACGGCCTTGACCCGGAAGCGCAACGCGCGGTGTGCGCCCTATGGGAAGCCGTTGGCTCCCGCGTGGTGGAATTGGAGCCCGCCATGCACGATGCGCTGGTCGCCCGGACCAGTCATTTGCCCCATATAGCCGCCGCCGCGCTTGCCGTGGTGGCTGGGCGAGCGGGCTCCGAAAGCAAGCCCCTCATTGGCCCGGGATTTCGCGACACGACGCGTATTGCTGGCGGAAGGCCCGAAATTTGGCGCGACATTTGCCTGACCAACGGCCCCGCCATTGAACAAGCCTTGGCGGAGTTGGAGCCCTTGTTGGCGGAGCTGCGCGCCGCGGTTCGGGACAAGGACGAAGAGGCCCTCATGGCCTTCTTTGAGGAAGGACGCCGCATGCGGGGGGAGCTGGCGGACGAGTGAAGGGCGTCTTCATCACAATCGAGGGCGTTGAAGGCTGCGGCAAGACGACGCAACTTCGTCATTTGAGCCGTCACCTCGCCGAACGAGGACATCCCGTCGAAACCACCCGTGAACCCGGCGGAACACCTATCGCCGAGGCCGTTCGCGTTCTGCTTCTTGACCCCGCCCACACCGCCATGACGCCCACGACGGAATTGCTCTTGTACGAGGCGGCGCGGGCGCAACACGTGAGCGAGCGCATCCGGCCTGCCCTTGAGGGAGGCCGTGTCGTTCTATGTGACCGTTTCGTGGACAGCACCACGGCATATCAGGGCGGCGGCCGGGGAATGGCATGGGAAACGTTGAACGAGCTTCACGCCATCGCCACGCAAGGCCTGTGGCCTCATCTGACCATTCTGCTTGATGTCTCCGTGGAAGAAGGGCTCCAGCGCGTTCAAGGCGGGCGGCCCCGCGACCGCATCGAAGAGGAGTCCCTGGCCTTTCACGAGCGCGTGCGCCAGGCGTTTCTCCGGATTGCCAGCCAAGAGCCGGAACGTGTTAGAGTAGTGGAAGGTCATCTGCCGGTGGAGAGCGTCCGCGAACGGGTCACCACGCTAGTCGAGGAGTTTCTGCGCTCCCATGAGTTTTGAGGCCATACGCGACCAAGAAGTCCCTGTCCGGCTGCTCCGGACAATGATTCAACGCGAACGCATACCGAACGGACTCCTTTTCTGGGGTCCATCGGGGGTGGGAAAGCGGTTGGCCGCTCAGGAGTTGGCGAAGGCCGTAAATTGCGCCGAGCGAAAGGATTCGGCCTGCGATGTCTGCCTGTCCTGCCGGAAGATGGACCACGGCAATCACCCCGACGTGAAGACGCTCGCGCCCATGAAAAAGTCCCGCGTGATTCCGGTTGAAACGGTCGAGGACGTGAACGAACTGGCCACGCTTCATCCCCATGAGTCCCCGTGGCGCGTGTTCATCTTTCAAGAGGCGGACCGGATGAATTTGGCGGCGCAAAACCACTTCTTGAAGACGCTAGAGGAGCCGCCCGGCCAGTCCTTGTTCATTTTGGTTACAGAGTTCCCCCGGGTGTTACTGCCCACCATTCGATCGCGATGCCAGCTTATTCGTTTTGGAAGTCTTCGGGCCGAAACCATCGTGAGCCTGCTGCGCGAACAACGCGGCGCCCCCGAAGAGACAGCGCGGGCGGTCGCGGCGGTCGCCCAGGGCCAGATGTCGCGGGCCCTGGATCTGTTGGAGTCGGAGAAGCGGGAAGTGATGCTGAGCGTGGCCGGGCAGATAGGGGAAGGCAAGAGTCCCAACGCGCTGGCCGAGGATTTCATGAAGCGCCTCGAGGACTTGAAGAAGCAAGTCGCCAGCCAAGTCAAGGCCCGCCTTCAAGACGAGGGCGGCGCGGAGGAACTCACCCCAGATGACCGCAAACAGGCCGAAGAGCGGGAAGAAGCCATGGTGGACGCGTTGTTGCGGCAGGAAGTGCTTGAACACCTTTACATTCTGGAGACGTGGTATCGGGATGTGCTGGTGTATGCCGCCACGGGAGACGCGAACCGCGTGTTCAATCAGGACCAGATGGCGCGCCTTGAGGCGCAGCCGTCCGCCGGAAATGCCGAGCGCAGGATTGAGGCCGTGGAGCGGGCGCGAGACCATTTGAATAGATTTATCAACGAAGAACGGGTCTTCCGGGATCTGTTCTTCACGCTGGCGGAACGTTGATTGACCGTTGGCGGGAGGCTGTATGCAAATCGTAAAGGTGCGCCTGAGGAAGCCTACGCGGGTCTACTCGTTTCTATGCGAGGACATCGAACTTAAACGCGACGAACACTGCATCGTGGAAACCGAGCGCGGGCTCGAGTTTGGGTCGTGTGTCCTGCCGCCCGAGGCCTGTCCCGAAGAGGACAAGAATCAGTACTCCATGCACGTCCTCCGAAGGGCTCATGAAGAGGACGAGGCCGATTTCGCCAAGATCCTTGACGACGAGGCGAAGGCCCGGACCATCTGCCAGGAGTGCATCCAAACCCGGCGGCTTCCCATGAAGATTGTGGACGCCGAGTATGCGTTCGATCGTCATAAAGTCGTCCTCTACTTCACGGCGGATGAGCGGGTGGATTTCCGGGATCTGGTTCGGGAATTGGCGAAACACCTCAAGACCCGGATTGAACTCCGGCATATTCAGGTGCGGGATGAAGCCAAACTTATCGGGGGACTCGGCGTATGCGGGCGCGAACTATGTTGCAGCACGTGGTTGCGCGACTTCAAGCCCATCTCCATGAAGATGGCCAAGCGCCAGAACCTTTCGCTCAATCCCGCCAAGATCAGCGGCCAATGCGGCCGGTTGTTGTGCTGCCTCAGTTATGAGAACGAACTTTATCAGAACAAGAAGTCCATTGTGATGGCGCAACGCGAGGCCGAGCAGGCCGCGGAAGCCGCCCGGCGCGAGGCGCAAGGCGAAGACGCCGAGCCCGAGTGGCTGGAAGATCCTTTCCCAGACGCGGAAATCTACACCGCCTATGCGGGCGGGCGGCCGCCCTCGTTGGAGGAATTGGAGGATCCGGGGGATGCGGGTCCGTCGGCCGTGGCGGATCTCAGCGCGGGCGACAGCGTTGAGGAGGACGGCGAGGAAACGGAAGAGACCGCTGCCGATAAACAGGATTCCCCGGAAAAGTCCAGGCGCTCGAAAGGCCGGCGGGGCAAGAAGCGGGGCAACCGGAGAAGACGCGGCGGCAAGGGTGGTTCGGGTTCGAACGGATCGGGCGGCAAATGAGTAGCAAAACCAATGATGTGCGTTTGACCGATACGCATTGCCATCTTCAAGCCAAGGCATTCGACGAGGATCGGGAGACCGTCCGGGATCAGGCGCTTGAGAGCCTTGAATGGATTGTCGTCATCGGCGATGACATGGAGAGCAGCCAGGCGGGGTTGGACTTGACCGGCCCGGGCGTTTACGCGGCCGTTGGCATCCACCCTTATCATGCCGCGCACGTGACGCCCGAAGCCCTAGGCGCCCTTGAAGGGATGGCGGGCTCGCCGCACGTGGTGGCGTTGGGGGAGATGGGGCTTGATTACTTCAAATACAACGACACGCCCCCGGATGTGCAAGCGGAGGGATTCCGGCGGCAGCTTGAACTAGCGGTTAAGCTTGACCTGCCCGTGGTGATCCATAATCGCGAATCTCAAGACGACATCATCTCAATCCTCGACGACTACGCGGACCAGCTACCGGGCGGAATCATGCATTGTTTCTCTGGGGACATCAACCTGGTGGAACGCTGTGTCAAATGGGGCTTTCACGTGTCCTTCGCGGGCAATGTCACGTTTCCCAAGGCGGGCGCCCTCCGTGAAGCAGCCGCGGCCACACCCGTGGAGCTGTTGCTGGTGGAAACGGACAGCCCCTATCTGGCGCCTCAGCCGAAGCGGGGCAAACGCTGTGAGCCCGCCTACGTCTGCTATACGGCGGAGACCTTGGCCGAGGTTAAGGGCGTGTCCGTCGAGGAACTGGGCGAACGCACGACGGCTAACGCCGAGCAGTTGTTTCGAGTAAACAACGGCGTGGTCCGCCGAAACAAGGAATAGCCGCAAGACGCCGTTCGAGCGCCGGAAATGGGGGCACTCCGCGTAAGGCATATCATGGAAAACCGCACTGAATTCGGCGATGTACGGTTCGTTTCCCGGAATGGGGAACGGTTCTATCGGCGGCCCGAAGCCGTCGTGACCGCCCATACGCTTGATGAAGTGCAACCCGCACTGGACCGTGTGCAACGCGCGGTTACCGGTGGAGCCCACGCCGCCGGTTTCATAAGCTACGAAGCGGCCCCGGCCTTTGACCCCGTGTTGACGGTTCATTCCCCTGGGCGTGTTCCGCTCGTGTGGATGGGAGTCTACGATGAAGTAGTTCACTCGCGGTGGCAAGCTCCCGAAAAGCCGGTGGAGGTGGGACCCTGGGAGCACATGATCTCCCGGGAAGCGTACGAGCGGGCCATCCGTGCGATTCGGGACTACATCGCCGCCGGGGACACGTATCAGGTAAACTACAGTTTTCCGCTCTCCGCGCCTTTCCACGGCGATCCCTTGGCCTGGTTCTATCAACTGTGCGCAGCCCAAAAGGGCGATTACAACGCTTATGTGGACGCGGGGGTCTTCAAGGTGCTTTCCGCGTCGCCTGAACTCTTTTTCCACACCAATGACGGACAGATCACGGTGCGGCCCATGAAAGGGACCGCCCAGCGCGGTCTCTATTCGACTCAGGACAAGCGCCAAGCCGAGACCCTCGCCACCAGCGAGAAGAACCGCGCCGAAAACCTTATGATCGTGGATCTGTTGCGAAACGACCTCGGCCGTGTCTGCCGCATTGGGACGGTGAAAACGCCCGCGCTGTTTGACGTGGAACGTTACGAGACGGTATGGCAAATGACGTCGACCGTAACGGGGCGGACGGACGCCGGCGTCCCGGAGATTCTGAAC
>PUOI01000640.1 GCA_003552765.1 Candidatus Hydrogenedentota bacterium
GGAGCAGTTGGTGCCGCTGGATGAGATTGATTGTTTTGTGGCGGAGGATGGGTATGTGATGGCGCGGTCGGCGCGGGTGGAGGGGTTTGTGGATTCGTCTCTGCACGAACTGGAGAAGCGGCTTGCGGGGTCCGTGCTTCGCGTGCATCGCGGTTGCTTGGTGGTCAAGGCTGCCGTCTCGGGTATGGAGGCGGACGGAAATGGAGGACATCGTGTGTTGTTTCGGGACGGGCTCAATGGGATTGGGGTGAGTCGGCGGAAGGTGGCGGAGATCAACGGCTTTCTCAGGACGGGTTCTGCGGTGTCCGGTGAGAAAGCATCGGCAGTTCGTGTGCCGCTTGGTGGATGAAAATGACCGTCTGCGGGGTGAGTAGGTCTCGTTGGCAAGGCCGTCAGCTAAACTCGGCATCAAAGACCGCCCCGGTAGAGCATGCTGTCGATGGGATATCAAGGTGGCGCTTCGAGTGATGGGGAACAGAGTGATGGAGCGGAAATTTGTGAACCGACCAGCTAAAGGCTTCACCCTCATTGAATTGATGGTCACGCTCGCGGTTTTGGCCATTCTTGCGAGTGTAGCCATTCCGGCGTTCCAACGGTTAATCGCCGAGAACCGGGTCAGTTCCCAAGCCAATGCTACCCAGTCCGCCCTGCAGTTTGCGCGCTCCGAAGCTCTGAAACGACGCGGTGAAGTGGTCGTCTGCCAAGAGGGTGCGGCCATCATCATCCGGCCGGGTGATGATTGCATCGATGTCTCTGAAACCGACATGGCGAACTTGCTGGTGCTTCCGATCAACCCACGAGTGTTGCTCACGGGCCTGCCAGAGACCGGACTGCGGTACGTGGCTAACGGATACGTCACTCCCTTTGCACCCATCAATGTGGATGTCGATGACGAAGGCGGAGCGGTCGATACCCGCAGGGTTCGTGTTATGGGTTCAGGCTTCTCCGAGGTCATTAGAATTTCGGGGGGTGCATGATGCGTGTTGCGCGACGTCGTGGGGCTCTAGGTTTCAGCTTAATTGAGGTGTTGGTCGCCTTGTTCATCGCCGCTATTGGAGTGCTGGGAATCGCCGCGATCATACTGTTTTCCCTGCGCGCCTCATTCGAATCGCGCCAGCAGTCAGTTGCGGCCCTGTTGGCGATCGACACCCATGAAAGGGCTTGGCTTTCGGCCCATGAGGCATCAACCAATTTCTGCCGGCAGGACTGGATCGATCTGGTCACGTTCGCGCCAGGCAGGACGATTGACGGCCTCACGGCCACGGTGTCGGAGCCTGAAGGTGGCGACTACCCAGATTGCGTATTCACGGTCGAGTGGGAGGCGAGCGAGGTTGGGGTGGTCGGTGGCATGGTTGGTTTCGGCGGGATGTACACGCACAACTTCACCATTCCATCGACCGTGGGTCCCGGAAACTGAGGTGTCTGGCCATATGAAGATTTCCTCGCAAAACAAAAGTGCCCAGAGAGGGTTTTCGCTGGTCGAACTGATGATTGCTATGGTGCTGGGCCTAGTACTGCTTGGCGGCGTGATCGCGGCGTTCGTTACTGCCAGCGGCACGCTGGCACTCAATCGGGAAATGGACCGCAGTCAGGAGTCGCTGCGTTTCGTGGTCATCCTGCTGACCGATGAGATCCGGCAAGCAATGCGGATCGCTCAAGGCCCGGCGGGTCCGTTCCTGATGCCGATCGAAGTTACGCCAGACAGTCCGAATGTTAGCCAGGCGATTACTATACGCTACCCCGTTGTCAATACTGGGGAGGCTGTCCACTGTAATGGAACACCCGTGACTGGCGGCATGATTCTCGAGAAGACGTTTTCTGTGGTAGGCGACGCGCTGCGCTGCGTCTCCGGGCCGCTAGGCGGTACCCCGGTGGCAACCGAAGACTTGGCTTTCGGACTTCGGCGTATCCGAATCGAAGAATGGATCGAGTCACCGGTAGCGCCGGCCGAGTTCGAGATTCTGTCCCCCCCGCGGACATCCATGGCCGCTCTGGCTGCTAACCAGGGATTGGGGGTGGTTGGTGTCCGGCTTCTGGTCGAACATGATCACGTTGGGGACACTTCCGAAACGTTCGTTGTGACTGCGGCTTTAAGAAACTCCGTCTTGCAGTGGTTTACTCGAGATCCCAACGACTAATTCATGGTTATCGGGTACTAGGCTCCGGCCTTCCGCTGATGACGGTGATACGACCCACTTCTTACAGGACAGTGCTATGAATAACTGGATTGGATCAGTTGGTCGCAGCAGGCAGCCGGGGCTCGTCCTGCCGGTGGCCTTACTTCTGTTGGTTGTGCTGACCATCACTGCGGTTGCGTCCATGCGCGGAACCGCTATGCAGGAGCGTATGGCGGTGGGCCAAATACAGATGCACAGTTCGTTTCTGGATTCGGAACAGCTTGTGTGGGATGCGGCAGCCTGCATTCGCTCGCACTACATCGATGGAGACGATAATTTCATTACGCCGCTGCCGGATCCTGAAGATGACGTGATTGCTGATTGCGGAGCAGCAGTCCTTGCAGACGGCGCGGTAATCACCTGGGACGATAGCGTTACGCCCTGGCGCTACAGCGTCATTGCGGCGCGGGGATTCGCCGACACCGGTGCGGTCAGCCCGGTGGTACTCGAGGTGTTCACCCCGGGAAGCCTGGGCGGGGTCAGCGACCCACCGCCGCCATTCCCCAACATCGCCCCCTATGCATGTTTTGGGCCGAATTGCGCGCTCTCTCGGGCTCAGAGTGCGGCCAGTCCGACAGCGGATGGATTGAACAGGCTATCGCCGGAAATCGGCGAGCGGTGCAGGATTCAGGGTCAGCATCGGCCAACCGAAGATCCGGAAGGTGGCGAAGTGCCGGGGGTGATCATCCCCGATGGCGAGCTCATTGGAAACTGGGACAGAAGAGGGGCTGCCGAAGGCGATCCGCCTTACATCGACCAACGCGATGATTGGGAAAACCACCCACTTTATGATCCGGACATTCGGGAAAAGATCGACGAACAATTTGCCTATTTTCTTGATGGTTTCGAGGCCAAGGAAGAGGACGGACGACCGTCAGGGCCTCTTCAAGACGGAGATGACAGCGTCTGGGTCGCCGGGCCCGGTCAAACCATCACTATCTCGGGTGGGGAATCTACTGTTTTCGGGACAGTTATCCTAGACGGCGGGACCCTGGAAATGATCGGGAACCAGTGCTTTGTTGGCACTATTCTTTTCCGGAATGGCGGCACGGTGATCGCGGCAAGCGGCACACCAGCCGTGGTCGGAAGTGCAATTGGTTATTCGCCGGATGACGACGATGCGACCGTGATCAATCCCTCCTTGAACGGGAACCCATCGTTCTATTACAGTGAGAGGGGTATGCAAATTGCTCGAGATGTTGCGGGGCGCGAGCTTGGGCCGGGCTACATCTTCGAGATTGCTCGGTGGCGTGCGCCGCTCGACTTGAGCGCATTTGATCTCCAGTAGGTGACATGAATATGCGTCCAATAACCTCTGTGCGGGCTTTTACATTGATCGAATTGATGGTCGTCGTTGCGATCATTGGGATCTTAGCGGCGATCGCCTTTCCTTCGTACGTCCGTTACGTCGAACGAACTCAATTCAATGACGGGCGGGCGGGGCTGCTCGCAGCTGCACAGCTGATGGAACGCTGTTACGTGCAGAACATGACCTACGCGGAATGTAATGTTGGAGGGCTATCCCCGGAGGAATTTTACACGATCGCCGTTGCCGACCGGACAACCCGGACCTACACGCTTACGGCGACTGGTCAGGCAGGCCGTGTGGTGCCAGGCACCCCGTGTAATTCGATCACGCTCAATCAGGCCGGGGTCATGGATCAGGGTACCTGCCCGCATTGATCCATCCACCGCCGTACCCGTACATTCTAGGCCGTCTAGAGCCGTCGCTGAGAAGAGGCTACCGTGAAGGCCCGGAGGGCCTGTGTCGGCACCAACAGACAAGGACACTCACTCGGATGTCACTCGGGGAACCTGAATTTGGACACTCACTCGGATTGAACCCCTCGGCCCCCTCTGTCATTCTTCCCGCCAACAAGGCGCCCACTCCGGAGACCCGCGATGCCCTACCCCCGCTCAGCCTTGGTCAGCCTGGACGCCACGCCCTGGTACCACGTGATCTCCCGCTGTGTGCGCCGGGCGTTCCTGTGTAGCAGCGCCGAACTCCGGGACACCCACATTGCTTGAACGCCGGACAACCCCGCGGTAGCCTTTTCGTAAAACGAAGCTACTCCGGGACACCCACTTTGCTTGAACACCGGCCGCCGCCGCGGTAGATTTCTCTCAGCCCAGGCTCCACGGAAGGAGTCCCCCCATGACCCAGCCGCGCTCCAC
>PUOI01000465.1 GCA_003552765.1 Candidatus Hydrogenedentota bacterium
AGATGCCGCACCACCATCTTGTCGAGATCATCGACCAGAACCACAAGTCCCCCGTACCCTTTATTTCGTAGTTCCAAGACGCCTTTCGAGATGACATCGTTGGCGGCATGGAGAAGGTTACCGGTATCCGGTTCCATGCATTCCCTAATCTCCTTGCGCGCATTTGGACTCCCTTTGATCGTAACACCAAGGCTTCCGAGCCCGGTGTTCAGATCGAACGTCTCGAAGTCGACTTCGCGTGTAACTATGTCGCCAAGGCGTTCGAGTCGATTCTTGAAGTACCCCGGCTTAAGTTGGATACCGGCCCCTTCCTCAAGCTGACGCGCAATTTGCCGGACAATGGCCACGAGAAGATCGGGAAAATCCACATCGTTGCGGTCGAGGTCGTCATCGGCTTGGCAGAAGACCACGAACATTTTGCGCGCACTGGTTTCCAACGCATTCTTGAGGCGGAATAACTCCGTGGTCTTCCCGCTTCCCCGGTGCCCCGCCAAGACCTGACAGGTCGGTTCCCCGCGCGATCGGCGAATCTTGGCGGACATTCGTTTAACGATGTCCGCCTCGCCGCGGACATCATCAAGCCCTACATACAGATCTGTCTGCTCGGCGGTTAATGCGTGTCCGGGATCAAATACCGCGTAAAGACGTTGAAGAAGCTCTTCGTTCATATTCTACTCCTAACTGAATTCGATATTCAGTATAGCCGTTTCAAACGTCATCCAATCACGGCGTGGTGAGCAGCATGCGCAGGGCCGCCAGCACGCGGCGCGGGTTCTTGCGGTAGATGGCCATGCCGAGCCAGTACCCCGCTTCTTCCCGGCTCATCTCCACAACGCCTTGGGCGACTTGATGGATGCGTTCGGGGTTGCGCATGGGGGCGAGGACGCGGAACAACAGGCCCAGGACGAGGGCGGTGTCCTCGTCGAGGGTCCAGGCGCGGTCCTCGTCTTGGCGCAGGCCCGTGAGCACGACGCCGCGCTCTTTCAATGCCCGCCGGACGAGCGGCTCGACCTGGGCCAGCACGCGCCCCTTGAGTGCGGCGACCCGCTCCGGCTTGCGCAGATAGGGCGTGGCCTCGCAGGGCATCTGCCACACGGAGATGGCGCTTTGGCCGTGGGTCAAGGCGCGCGCCCGGAGTTCGTAAACGGGACGGCGGGTGTTCCATCCTTCCGGGCCGGACGGTTGTTGGTTCAACGCGGGCTCGCTCATGAGGTTTCCTCCGCGGCCGGTTCCGCCTTGATGTAGACTTCGCCGCCGCCGTGCTGGCTCAGCATGTCGCGGAACTGGTCCGCGCTGGCTTTGGCGGTGGACAAGGGCGGGTCGAAGGACAGCGTATGGGTTGCCTTGTAGTCGAAATCCTCGCTCCGGCGCATCCAGGCCTCCAGATTCGAGTACAGGCTGTTGGCTTCCTTGAAGCTGCCTTTGAAGTGGACGTCGAATTCCTCAAACCCATCTCCTATTATGCTGGCTTTGAACTCCGTGCGCACGTCCGCGTTGCGGCAGCCCGCGAGGCCTTTCTGCACGTGGCGGGCGTCTGACGCGTTGAACACGCGGATGGTCATGGAGCGCAACGCCTTGACGTTGCGGCCTTGGGCCTGCTCGAACAGCTCTTGCAACGCTTGCCGCAGGGCTTTCTGGGCGGACAGGGCCGTTGGAGGGGGCGGAGGCGGGGGAGTCCCCACTCCAACGTTGGCATCGTCCTTCACCTCCCGGTATCCGGTATCGGTGTCCTCGGTCTCCGTTTCGGGTTCGGCTGGTTTGCGGGGCCAGAGGCCTTTCTCCTTGGCGTTGGCCATGGTGTGGACGTAGGCGTCGCTGGTGAGGCGAATGGCGGGGGGCGGGTCGCCCTTGCCCCAAAGCTGTTCGCCTTCGCGGTAGATGAACACCTCTTGGTCGATGCCGTCCTTGATGCACTGAATCAGCGGTTCATCGTCCAGCAAGATGGACAGGTTAGGCGATTTCCGGAATTCGTTGCGCAGCTCCAAGGTAGAGATTTCGCCGCGCGTTTTGAGCAGGGTCTGGTCGCGCACGTAGACGGGCGCATCGGGCGCGTCGCCGCTGGCCAGCAGCTTCTTCTGGTTCCGCAACGCCCGCTCAATGTATTTTTGCGCCTTGCCAATGGCCTCGGAAGCGCTGGGGATGTCCACCGTGGTGTGGTTCAGCTTCGCCTGCCCCGGCGCGATGGGCGAGCCGCTGGGGAAATAGAGATGGCGGTAACAGTGATGGATGGCCTGAACCACCTCCGATTCGAGCTTCCGGTATTGTTCATTGATTTGCTTTTGCTGGTACTCGGCCAGTTCTTGGGTCCGCTCCATATTGCGGATGCGTTCGACGGCTAACCGGCGGCGCATGCGGGATTTCATCTCGTTGGTGTGGTGCGCGTCGGCCACGAGAAACACGACGTTGTTGCGGAACAGACGCGGCTCGTCGCGCACGCCTTTGACGGTCGCCATCCGGATAAGGTCGGGGGGGAGATGATCCGGCGAAGCGTCCAAGGGATGGGCGTCGTAATGGAGCACGGCCAAAGAGGGCCGGCCGTTGCCCACCTCGTCCGGCACTTCCTGCGGGCCGCCGGGGAACGCTTCCAGGTTGAAGCCGCCCTGCTTGGCCGTGAACAGGCCTCGGATCGTCTCGTCGAGCCGCGAACGCACATCCGCCGCGTCGACTTCCTGCATTTCCCGCTGGATGATCTGGTTCAGGTTCGGCTCCACCTGAAAGCGCAGGGGCGCGCCGGGCCGGTCGTCGAGGTAAAGGGCCTGCTCGACAAAGGCCTTGCGGGCCTCGTCCACAATGGCGGGCTCGATGGTGGGGGAGGTCACCGAGTACCGCAGGTGTTCGGCCGTGAGCCCTTTGGCGCCGCTCCCGTAAGCGAGGGTGTGAAGAAACGCGGTGCGGGCCACGTAGCTGGTGACGGGAGGGTGGCCCGCGAAATGCTGTGCGTCAATTTGCTGGGCCACGGCCAGATCGCGCCCGGATTCCGCGCCCACATCGGCGGAGAGGGCGGAGGTGTACTGCTGTTGGCCGAGGCGGGTGGTGAGTTCGTCCCGTATGGGGCCTTGGGTCAGGTCGATGTGATGGGGATGAATGGCGTGAGCGTCGCTGGGCCGCGTGTCCCACAGGCGCTTGACGGTGCGGGCCAACAGGCGCAGCATGCCGCGCGTGCGCTGGAAATTGGCGAGACTGGACAGCTTTTCCACCATCACGCCCAAGGTTTCGGGGTGAAAAGGATAGCCCTTGATGAATTGGTCGCGCACTTCGGCGCTGGTGGCGTCCGCGGGCAAGTGTTCCCGGTTGCGCTCCCAAATATTGGCGTACTCATCCACCACCTCCCGGGCGCGGGCCTCGTCCACCTCGTCAAACAGGCGGCGGCGGAGAACGTTGACGGTCTCGTCCTCCTCCGTGGGATCAAGCTGGAGCAGGGTGCGCGACACGATGCTTTCCGCCTCGGCGAACGCTTCGGCGAAGGCTTGCGCCGCGGCGTGCTGCTCGTCTTGGTAGGCGTCCTTGGCTTCGCCGGAATCGGCCCGCACGGCCAGGGTGCTCACCAGGGCCGCGCCCGGCGTGGAGGTGACCGCCTTGATGAGGGCGTGAATGAAGGCGGTGAACTGACCGGCCGCGGCGGGGTTGGCGGCGGCGGTCTTGCGCAGATAGGCGGAGATCTCGTCGATGAGAATGAGCGCGGGTTGGCCGCCGAAGAGTTCCGCGATAGTCTCCGCGCCCGGCGCCACGTGTTTGGCGTCGCTTTCCGCGACGCGCGCGTACCCTTCCCGGCCCGCGAGGCGGTAGGCCATCTCGCCCCAGAGCGTGTAAGCCTTGAGGTCCGGCTCCAACGTCAGGCCGTTGGCGGGGTCTGCATTCTCCCCGTCGAGCGCGGCCAAGCGCACCGCGCCCGGCTTCGGCAACAGCGCGGGGTCCACGAAGGACTCGGGCTGCTCCACGCCTTCCATGCCGCGCACGGCGTGAACCAACGCGACGAGCGCGTGGGTCTTACCGCCGCCGTATTGCGTGTCGAGGCGTATGACGGAGTTCAGTTCGCCGCCCGCGC
This sequence comes from Candidatus Hydrogenedentota bacterium, assembly GCA_003552765.1. Lineage (GTDB taxonomy): Bacteria > Hydrogenedentota > Hydrogenedentia > Hydrogenedentales > SLHB01 > SKRY01. Next base: position 4,046 of record PUOI01000465.1, read on the forward strand.
CGGAGAGCCTGCGGCAGACGGCCTCCAGCAACGACTTCAACCCGCGCGTGGGATAGGTGTGGCGGAAAAACGTGGCGGGGTCGTTGTATTCCTTGGGCGCTGTTTCGTTGACGACGGCGCGCAGATCCGCAACCAACTCCTCGTCCCGCACCCGCCCGGCCAACACATCCTCCCGCGGCTGGCATAACTCGAAAATGTTTGACATAACCCCCTTGGCGTCCCTTTTCCCAGCTTGTGCAGCGTTCCGCTACTTCCTTCGGCCCCCGAGTATATCCCGTCGTGGCGCGGTGTGTCGAAT
>PUOI01000541.1 GCA_003552765.1 Candidatus Hydrogenedentota bacterium
GCCGGGATGCGCCCGGAACCGCTCTCTCTCATGTATACCTACGTTAAAGGCGGATTCACCTCACGACAAGGCCAAATCGCATCCCCAACCCGGGACTGGTTAAGCTTCAGCATCATGGAGCCGATAAGAAAGGTGGCGGCGCTCACCAAGCTGTTCTCTTGGCCTGCGCCGGAAGTCTGGAGTTTTTTCTGTGATCGAAGTGTTCTTGTATAACAATCCGGGGTGTGAGCAATGTCAATGACTGCGATGGAAACAGCTATGGAATTGGAAACGACGCGTTTTGGCGTTATCACCTTCAATGAAGAGGACGTTCTTACTTTTACCCAGCCGTTACTGGGCTTTCACATCTACCGCCACTTCGTCTTGCTCCCAGGACCGGAGGACAGCGGTCTATTGTGGCTTCAGAGCATCGATGACGGGCAACTCGCGTTCCTGCTGATGGACCCCACACGAGTGGTCCCGAATTATACCGCTGGTTTGGCCAGGTTGGTGCAGGAGGAGTTGGACGCCCGAGACGAACGCAGCGTCCAATTTTACACCACCGTTACAGTGCCACGGGATGGCTCGGCGGTACGAACCAATCTCAAGGCGCCTATCGCCGTGAATCAAGGCGCACGCCGGGCCCTTCAGATCATCCTTGATGATCCCGAGTATCCCGTGCATTACGTACTACACAGTCCAGACGAGAGTATATCAACCCAGCAGGACTAGGATTACCAACCTCGTGCTTATCCTGACGCGTAAGCCGGAAGAGAGTATCATGATCGGGGACGACGTCGAAGTGAAAGTCCTCGATATCCATGACAATAAGGTAAGAATCGGCATCTCGGCTCCCAAAGACGTGGTAGTCCACCGGCGGGAAGTCTACCAAGAGATTCGGCGGGAGAACGTGGAAGCTTCGGCTCCGCGTACCCTCGAGGGCTTGAGCAGCGTGTTCGCCCAAAAGGCGCGCAGCGCAAACAACGCCAAGCGTAACGAATAGGGGGCCGGCCGGCCGCCCTTCGTCCACATATTCACACACACTTCCCCCTCCATCCTATCCTTAGGAATGGAGGGGAAAGTGTGTATATTGACTTACGGTACAGCGGGCGTCTTACTTATAGACTCCTGAACGCCCGTTGCCATCCCGTTTCTGTTTGCAGCTCTCTGTCCTGCTCCGCCAAGGCCTCAATCTGCTGTTCGAAGTTGGGCGACCTGTGGTGCATGACGGCTTCTTCGACGTGCCGGGCCGTTTCCCGCGGCAGGTCCAGCACGACCTCATACCGCGGATCCCCTGTATCCGCCACGTTCATGTAGATACCACTCTGCCTGCCATCGATGGTCCGGAAATACACACTCCAGTTGCCGTTCATCAAGCACTCCGCCCACTTGTACCGCGTCGTGCCAAACCGGTCTTGGACAGGAATGCGCGCAAAGAAGTACCTGCGCATCTCGGCGATCTCCAACTCTTCGAGATAGAGTTCGGTGTAGTCGTCCAGCAAATCGGGCTCCACCCAGCTCGCCTGGTCGATGCGTTCCAGCAGATTCTCCGCGCGCGCGATGCGATCCGCGCGAGCGTACCGGCGCGGGGTGAGGTCAATCCCGCCTTCGATCCGCGAAAGAAGCTGCTGGGCGCTGCTTTGCAACGCGCTCAGCGTCGCGGCCCGGCGCTCATTCGCGTCCTCTAGTTCGCCTACCTGGTCGCGCAGGCGGTCCACCTCGGCAAGCAGGCCTTCTTGGCGCGCCTCGACGATGGCGGTCTCATTAAGCAGGTCCTCATACTCTTGCTGCACTTGAACGAATTCGGCCTGTTGCTGGGCCAAGTCCTCGGCGACCAAATCACGCTCTTCCTGAACCTCGGCGAGTTCCTCCTCAAGGGCCGCGACTTCCGAAGTATAATACTCGTGCTGCTCCAGAAGATTCTCAAGCTCCTGTTGAAGTTCCTCGATGGGAACCCCCGCCAAGTCCGCGGCGTCCTCGAGTTCCGCAATGGTCTCGCGCAAATCGCTGATCTGGAAATTCTGCCGTTGAATCTCGGCCTCGAGGTCGTCAATCACTTCCACATAAGGATTGAGCGCGGGAGGCAGCGTGTCCTCGATCTGCCGCGCCACGTGAGGGCCGGCTAGAATCCCAATAAGCCCAACCACAATCAACCCAACGACAACCAAAACCGTGCGTCCCATTCCGCCTCCTCCAGTATCGCCCCCTTGTATCTGTCCCGTGGGAGGCGGCGCCGCCACGCCAGCTCCCGAGAAACCTGTATCGGCCGAGAAATCGGGCGCGGGAGTGGCGCCTTCGCCAAACGGGGATTGCGCCCCCATATCCGCTCCAAACGCGCCTTCATCAAAGCCTTGAAACTCTCCCCCGCCGGCCGGGCCTTCACCTTCATCGCCGGCCCCAAACATGGGCGTCTCCATCGCTTGCGTAGGAGCCGATGTGTCCGGGGGCGCGCCAAAGGCGCTATCAAAGGTGGGGGTTTCCATGTCGGAATCGGGACCAGGACTGAATTCGGGCGTCTCGGGCGAGAAATCGCTATCCGCTGTCAAGTCATGGAACCCCGTCCCGCCGGGTTCCTCCCCGCCGAAATCGGAATCCGAGGCGGGCGTCGCGAAATCGCTGGGCTGGTCAAACTCTGGCCGGGGCGTGTCCCGGTCCCCGGCGTCCTCATCCACCCCCAAATCGCTCAGAGGCGGTAGGCCGCCAAGTTCATCGTCTTCATCTTCGTCACCGCCTGCTTGAGCGGGCCCCACATCATCTTCCGAGGATTCGAAGTCGCTTAACGGCGGGAGATCTCCCATGCCTTCCCCTGCGGCGCCGCCGAACTCTTCTTCCTCGTCTCCCCCCTCACCAACGTCATCGGAGGGATGCCTAAAAGAATCCTCGTCCTCTGGACCAGGCTCTCCCTTCCATCTTTCTTCGTCGGACATCAAACCTATCTCCTCTTTGTTGAGGTTCCCGAAGCATAGAGGGCCTTTCCCCCCTTCCTCTAGTTAGCATTCTATCACCTGGAGGGGGGGTTGTCAACAAAACATCCTTCCATCCGGCAATGCGCTAAGTACAGGCATGGCCAGAACTTAGACCGCTAGAAGCCCAACGCTGCCGCGGGTCTAATCCCCGGATTGATTCCCTTGCTCTCCGATTAACCCTGTCCGCCAGCCGGGAAGGACGCGAATCAACAGTTTGTCGGCCTCGAGGCGCAGGTCCGGCCTCAGTTGGCTGGCATAATCAAAGTACCCGAGCGCTTCCCCCGTCTGCCCAGCCGTCAACAATGCCCGGCCGATCCCAAACGCGGCTTCGCCCGCCATGGCGGCGTAGTGGCCTTCCGGCTGTATCTGAAGCAACACAAGAAACTGATCAATGGCTTCCTGATACCTGTCTTCTTCCAGGTACAGACGGCCCAAAGAGAGGTGGGCCTCCAATCGATCGTCGAAAAACCACGCCTCTGTCTCTTCATCGGCTTCTCGCGATTCGTACAACGCGAGGACCTGCTCAAAATGGCGGCGCGCGCCCACGGGATTGTCCAAGAGGTCCTCGTAGGTCACCGCCAGATTAAAGTGCACGCGAATACTGTTGGGATTGTGTTCAAGCGTGGTGCGGTACAGGGTCTCGTTGTCCCGCCAGGCTTCGTTGCGTTCCGCGGTCAACGCCAGGAACGCGAGCGCCAAGGCCCCGGCCGCCGTTGCGAATGCGGTTTGCGGAGCGCGCCCACTCGGCACTTTGGCCCAAACCAGCTCGGCCATGGCCCACCAGAAACCCGCCATCGGGACATACATCCAATGCTCCGCCATGGGGGCGTTAAGCGGAAAGAACCCGGAGATGGGAAGCCAGGTCAGCAGAAACCACGCCATCCCCGTCGCGGCCCTGCGATGGCCGTTGCGCAGGCAATACGCGAGCAAGAGGCAACAGCCCAGGAACAACACCACCCCGATCGCCGCCACCCATACGGGCACGCCATCCAAGGTGCGTTCCATATGCAAGCCGGTTGGGACAAACAAGAGCCTGATATACAAGGCGAAGGCTTGAAAGGCCTCAACCACGCGCTGAGCCAAAGGCGTAATCGGACCTTCCGTGACAGGCGCAAAAGCCAGCACCGTAACCCGCAGCACGCCGTACACAATCACACCCGCCCCAACCAGCAGAGGCGGAACAAAATGACTCCAGTGCAGCGGCGGCGCTTCGGGTGTTTGTAAGTCATCCCCCGGCGTCTCCGCACGCTGGAGATGCGGCCGCGTGACGGCGAATAGCAAGAGCAACACGGGAAGGATCGCCGCCGACTCCCGGGAAAGCAGGGCCGCCGCCCCAAGCAATAGCGTCCCCGTCCACGCCGCGGCCTTCCGTCCCGCCCCGCCTAGCTGTAGATACA
>PUOI01000618.1 GCA_003552765.1 Candidatus Hydrogenedentota bacterium
CATGCGCCACGCCCCTCAATCCCCTCTCCACGTCCGCCAGGGGCGCGCGCAAAAGCTCCACCGCTTTTGACAGCGAAATCATGTCTTCGGCCGCCGCGCGGTACACCAAGCGTTCAAAGCGTCTTGGCTCTTCTTCGCGGCTTTGTTTGCCCTCGGCATCCTCCAGCGGTTCCGGTTCCGCGCTTCGCCACTGTCTCGCAAAAGTCCGGAAAGCCTTTTGAAGGAAGCGGCGGCTAAGAATCCCGGTCTGCTCCAACCGGAGCAAGAGTGCGGCGGCGGACACCCGGTAATGGTGTTTCAGGTCAAGAATCTCGCGCACTCCCAAGGCGCTTCGCCGTTGCCCAACCTCCTTCATGAGATGACGCCGGTTCACAAGAAACGCGCCCGCAAAGCGATGACACAGCTTCTCCATGTTTCCCGCGCTTTCCGGATGGATGACCCGATGCCCCAGCTCGTGAGCCATGTTAAATCGCCGCCGCTCCAAGGTCTGTCCCCGATTCACGACGATGACGGGGATTTCTTGTTCTCCCGTCCCCGCTTTGAGCAAACACGTGAACCCGGAAACCTTCTCGGGCAAATCCGCCAGGAGCGTCTTAATACCCGCGTCTTCCAGAAGCTCGGTCATGTTCACAATAGGATCAATTCCCAGATCCCAATAGTGCCGCAATTCCTCCGCTAAGTCTTCGGCCTCGTCCAGACTGTTTATCCGCCGCCGCATGCCATCAGGCGCTGTCCAGCCGCCGCCCTCTCCAAGGATTTCCTCGATCTGCAGATACCGTTCCACCCACTCCAATACCTCGGTTTCCACGCGTGCGCGATCCTTGGTACTCGTATTCGCCTTGATGCGAAACTCAAGTTTACCCAACTCGACCTGCTGCGGCGCTGATAAGTAATACATACTCACCCCAAGGGCCTTGCTCAACGCCAGGCTTACCTCCGAACCCGGCGCCATTTCGCCACGCTCATACTTTCCGATGGCCTGAGCGGACACGATGCCCTGCATCTTGTCGGCAAGATCCCTTAGCGAGAGTCCCGCCCTTTTTCGGGCCAGCCGAATGCGTTCTCCGTTCATGTCGAGTCCCTCGGGTCATACAGTTTACACAATGAAGCTTTCTTAACCCATTGTAAACCATGATCGACGGGACCCTCAATGGCGAACACGTTATCGGAAGGCGTTCACTAACGAATCGGACAGGCGCGTCCTCACTCCGGCCTTACCGCCATGCCGTCCTCAAGGTCGTTGCCGGGATCGGCCACGATAGTGTCGCCTTCGTCGATGCCTTCTTGGATTTCGGCCCATTCCATGCTGCGGAGGCCCACGGTGACGGACGTAAGCACGGCGCGGCCGTTCTCGACCTTGAACAGATGCCATTCGCCGTCGCGGCGGAAGATGGCGCGTTCGGGCACGGCGATGACATCATCCGCTTCGGCGGCGACGATGTCCACGTCGAGGCTCGTGCCGGGACGCAGGTTCAACTCGGTGTTGTCGAAGGCGATGCGCACGATGAAGCGTTGCTCCTCGATGCCAAGGGCGGAGGTCGTGGTGAAGCCGTGGGGATAGATCCGCTTTACCTCGCCCCGCGCTTCCCGGCCTCGAAGCGCTTGGCCGCTGAGCACCACTTCCGCGCCCTCTTCGAACTGGCCGATCTCCTCGGACAGTATTTCCGCCTCAATCTCGATGCTCCGCAAGTCGCCCAATCTGACCACGGGCGAACCCGCCGTCATGGGACGGTCTTCGTCGATGTATTCTTCAAGGATGTATCCCTCGAAGGGGGCGCGCATATCAAGCCGTTCGCGATCCTGGTTGAGAACGGTGAGCTGCGCCTCCAAGGAGTCGATCTCGTACTGATAGGCTTCGCGGAGATATTCGTTGTCGTCGATGGAGCCACGAAGTTGTTGGTAGGCGAGTTCGGCGGCCCGCTGAGCCTTCTCGGCGGAGTCCACGGCGAGTTGCGCCCGCTCCTGCATCTGCTCGGCTGAGTCCAGGGCGCGCCGAGCATCGTCGTAGGCGGATTCGCTGACAACTTCCTCTTCGTATAACCGGGTGATGCGGCGGTATTCCCGTTGCGCGTCGTCAAGGTTAACCCGCGCCACATTCTGTTCCCGCTGGGCCATGGCCAACGCGTCCGCCATCTCTTCGCCGCGCAACCGGGCGCTCTCGATCTCCTCGGGTTTTGGCTTCGCCACGTCCACACCGGTGATCCGCGCGTAGGTTTGGGCGATGGTGGACTCGAGTTGGCGGATTTCCTGTTCGTGTGGATGCGTGTCCGCGTAAACCAGCTGAGCCCCGCTATCAACGCGGTCGCCGATTTCCCATGGGAACTCGGTGACCCTGGCGTTGACGGGCATCGTCGCGAGATAGTCGCGATGAAGGATTGTCTTGGCGTCTTCGGTGATGTATTCGCGCACCATGCGGCGTTCGGCCTGCTCGATGCTGACCTCCAAGGGCGTAGGCCTAAGCCCAACGAAAAGAAGCAGACCTACCACCACGACGGCCGCGCCTTGCATGAGCCGTTTCTTCTTCATACGATTACTCCCGGGATTTCAGGACCTCGACCATGTCAAGGCGTTGAATGCGCCGCCGCACGGCGAGGTTCGCCAACACAATGAAACCAGCTACGAGAACGGCGGTAAACACAAAGCTGCTCGTCTCCGCGTAATACGGAATGCGGTACATCTCCGTGTCCAGCGTGCGCAGGAAACCGCGCCCAAGCAGCTCGCCGAAGGGGAGTCCCACTAGGATGCCTAGCCCGCCGAGCAGGAAATTCTCTTGATACATGATCGCGCCAACCTCTTGCTTCGTGAATCCGAGCACGCGAAGCGAGGCCAACTCCCGCTGCCGTTCCAGCAGCGACACGACCGTGCTATTGTAAATGATGGAGAAGGCGATGACCCCGGCGAATCCCACCAAGAACGTGCTTGTGAGCACGATGTTTTCCGCCATGGTTTCCTCGAAGTCCGCCCGGTTCTGTTCGGCGTCCTCAACAGTCGCCATGGCGGGCACGTCGTTCATGACGCTGCTCAGGCGGGGCGCGGCCCCTTCTTCCACGCGCAGCAAGACAGCGTTGATGGCGTAGGGGGTCTCAAGCAGCCGGCTAAGCGTCTCCAGGTCCATATAGGCGCTCATCCCCAGATACTCTTGCACCACCCGGCGCACCACGACATCATGTTTCCGTGTGACCCGGCCCATCAGGGGCTCGATTTCGATGGCGTCGCCCGCGCCCACCTGCAGTTCACGGGCGAGGGCTTCACTCAAGATCACGCCCTTGCCTTCGATGCGCACCGGTTGCCCCTCCACGTCCAACAGCCGCCGAAGTTCGCCATCCGGCAGGAAGCCTAGGATGGCGGTGTCATGCGTGCGCCAGCCGGATCGCAGTTCAAAGGGATACTGCAACATGGGCTCGGCCTGGCGGACCCCTTCAAAACGCGCCATTTCGCGCAACGCGGACTCCGGAAGCTCGGTGGTAAAGATGATGCGCATGTCCTCCCGCTGCACTTCCCGGAATTGAAAATCCATCATGTGGTACACGGAATCAATGAACACCAGACCTATGAGCAACAGCCCCGTCGCCATCATCACCCCGCCGATGTTGATGGCGGCGCGAAATTGGTTGCGCCCCACATTGCGGACGATCATCTTCCATGTGAAGGAGAGGCTGCGCCAGAAAACGGCGAAACGCTCCAGCCACATGCGGTGCGCGTGACGGGGGGCTTCGGGCCGCATGGACTCGGCGGGATGAATCGCGGCCGCGTGCCGGGCGGCGGACAGGGCCCCGAGCAAGGCGGAAACGACGCTTATCAGTATGGCGCTTATCAATAAGTTTGGATGAAGTTGCATCACCAAAGCGGGAAACTGGAAGTACAGGACGTACACCTCGCCCAATCCCCGCGCGAGCCATTGGCCCACCGCCACGCCTCCGGCGCATCCCGCGGCGGCAAGGAGAAGGGCGTACCGCACGTAGTAGCCGCTGACCGTCCAATTGCTGTATCCAAAGGCCTTTAACAGTCCAATCTCGGTGCGCTCCTGCCGGACCATGCGGTTGAGAAGCACGAGCAGGATGGCCGCGGCGATGCCCATGAACAGCGTTGGAATGACACGGGCCATGGCCCGCATCTGGTTGATTTCCTCGCTGACAATCATGTTGGATATCTGGTCCTCCGCCTTGGTCGTGGCGTGGACGCCGTATCCGTCCAACATCGCATCAATGCGATCCAGAATGGGACCGAGTTCCCGGGGATCGTCCACCGTGCCGATGATGTCGTTCGACGCGCCCCGCATGTCCATGGCCATGTCGGTGAAGGATTCCGGGACCCACAGTACGCCGAAGCGTTCCGGGATGG
>PUOI01000257.1 GCA_003552765.1 Candidatus Hydrogenedentota bacterium
GCGCCATAGTGGCGCGTCATCGCCTCCACATACAGCGCGATGCCTTGGGTTATCGTGAAGTCAGGGGATTCGGAAGGGAGTTCGCCGCCGTTGGTCAGCCATTGCGCCTTCAAGGCGGCATAGCGGGCCACGGCGCGCTCGCTATCGTGGGGGCCGAGCCAGTAGTCCTTGTTGCTTACGTGAACGTAGTCGTAACCAGAGGATTTGTGGAATCGCCGCTTCGGGAAGTTGCGGCCTTTGCCGTCCACATAGAGATCGTAGGTTTTCTTTCGTGACTTGCCCATCGTGTGCGCTCCATTCCGGGGAAAACCAGGGAGATTCCCAGTTTTGCCTCACAGTTTGGCCGCACTGCCACGGGCAGGTATCAAGGGCTAAAGCCTTGACTCGGCGGGAGTTACGTATGGTGGGCCGCGGAGGATTCGAACCTCCGGCCTTGTGATTAAGAGTCACCTGCTCTGCCAGCTGAGCTAGCGGCCCCCAAAAAGGAAAATGGAGCGGGAGACGGGATTCGAACCCGCGACGTCAACCTTGGCAAGGTTGCACTCTACCACTGAGTTACTCCCGCTCATCGGCAACGGCAATGTACCACAGCGCCCGAAGCCGTGTCAACTCCATGTCCGGGCTCAACTGCCGGCGGGGCGCATGTGCGCGGGGCTAACAGCGGATGATGGCCCGTTGTGCGGCTGCCCGCCCTTTACGGCCTTCCTTTACTCGATTCCCAGCACGACGTTGAGCAGCGCCTGAATATCGGCGGCGTTGACCTCCTCGACGGTGGTCTGCGTGAGGGGTAAGATGGGTAAAAAGCCCCATTGAATGGCTGGGGTGCTTGCAATTGAGCAGAGCCCTGCGGAAGAAGCCCGTAACCCCTACCATAATTTGCCGGGCAATCGCCGCTCAGATATACTAAAATAAGCAATCAATAATTGCAACATTCTTGTAGGAAATAGAATGTACTACGAAAAAGCTGGATGGCTGAACGAAGCAGTTCATCGAAGCAGGAGGTCATGTCCACGCTGGGTGTGGACCTACGCATAAGGAATATCACCCAACCGTTCGGTGTTCCCTACGGTTGACGAACACGGGTTTGGGAATGCAAGATACCAAGTAGACATAGCCGGCCCGAAACGCGCATTCGGCACGCTCAGTTGCCGAGGCGATTTCGGGCGGGACGGGTGATGTCTTGAACCACATGGATGAGTGTCTAAAGGGGGCGCCATTATGACCGAGAAGCATCGGGTAGAAAGCACGCCATCACAGCATTCCGCCGCTAAAGGCGGGCGGGGCGCGAAACGGACAGCCGTTAAGCCTGGGGCGGTTTTGGCCTTGGCCGCTATCGCGGGATTGATTGGAGGGGCGTACCTTCTGGATTTGGGGCCGTTTGGCCCGGACGATGGAGACGAGCCCAGTCCCCAGGCCGTGGACGCGGCGGTGCTGCCCGTCGAGACGGCGTATGTGCAGGAAGAGCCCATTGAGGAAACGCTCAATGTTATGGGTACGCTGTATGCCTACGAGCAAACCCGGCTTAGTTTCAAGATGCCGGGCTATGTCAGCGAACTCCATGTGCAGGCCGGAGACATGGTGGAAGCCGGCGAAACAGTGGCGGAGCTGGATGATGCCGACTTCCGGCTAGCGCTCCGGCGCGCCGAGGCGGACTTGCAGCAAGCCCGCGCCCGGCTGGGCCTTGCCGCCGGGGATTCGTCGCAACCAAATCCGGAGCAAACCAGCGTGGTGTCGCGTGCGCGGGCGGAAATGCGGGACGCTGAACGGAGAGCCGAGCGGATTCGCGATCTCTATCGGACGGAGTCGGCGTCCCAGAGTGAGTTGGATTCCGCGGAAACCGAACTAGAGGTAGCGGAACGGGCTTACGAGGAAGCCCTGGAAACGGCGCTGGAGCGGGTCGCTGTGCTCGCCAGACGGGAGGCCGAGGTGGACCAGGCCCGGCAGGACCTCGAGAACACCGTGCTCAAAGCGCCGTTTGACGGCATTGTGCGGGAGAAACTCACCGGGCCGGGGGAGTACCTTGAAGAGGGAGATCCGGCCTATCGCCTCGTGCGGGTGGACCCGTTGCGGTTGCGGATGGACATCCCGGAGCGCAACGTTCCCCGTGTGGAACCTGGGCAACCGGTACGGTTTCGGTTTGAAGATGGGAGCGAAACGCACCACACCGAAATCCACCGCCTGATGCCTGAATTGGAAGAGGATTCGCGGGTGTTGACCGTGGAAGCCGAGGTGGAGAATCCGGGTTCGTGGAGACCAGGGCTCTTCCTCCGGACAGAGGTGGTCCTCGCGGATGCTGTTCCGTCTCTCACCGTCCCTTCCGACGCCGTCACGAGTTTCGTGGGGATTGACCGGGTTTTCGTGGTTGAGGCCGATGGAACCGCCGGCTCCCGTGAAGTCGATGTGGGACGGACCATCGAGGATCGCACGGTGGTGCGCGAGGGCCTGGAATCGGGCGAAGAAGTCATTTTGAATCCAGGGAATATTTCGTCCGGTGATCGCGTGCGTGTCGCGGATAGGGAAGAGGACGCGCCACGGGAAACCGCGGATGCCGCCATACGCTAGAAGGTTAGGCTTGTATCATGCTTAGATTGACAGACATCTGTATCCAGCGGCCCGTGTTCGCCACCATGCTGATTAGCGCCTTGGTGCTCTTGGGCGCAACGGGCTATTCCCAATTGAGCGTGGATCGGTTTCCCCAAGTCGATGTCCCCACGGTTACGGTGCGGACCGCATTGCCCGGCGCGTCTTCCGAAGAAGTTGAAGCGCAAGTCACCCACCGGCTTGAAGAGGCGGCGAACACGGTCGCGGGCATTGATGAGCTTCGCTCGATCTCCGCGCCGGGGATGTCTTTCCTCCGGGTCTTTTTTGATTTGGACCAGGACGTGGAGGACGCGGCTCAAGAGGTGCGCGCCCGCATATCCCGCGTTCTGGTTGATCTGCCCCCGCAGGCCGATCCGCCCATCGTCCAGCGTTTCGACAATGAACAGACCCCGATGTTCGTCGTGGCCCTTCGCGGCGAGCGGTCCGTCCGGGAACTGACGGAACTCGCGGACAGGGTGGTCAAGGTTCAGCTGGAACGCGTGGCGGGGGTCGGCGAAGCCGAGGTGGTCGGCGGTCAGTGGCGGACAGTCAACATCTGGGCGGATGCCGGCCGCCTCCAAGCCTACGGGATTCCCATTGCTCAGCTACATCAAGCCATAACCGAGCAGCATGTGGAAGAACCGGGCGGCCACGTGACGGCCGGGCAGCGGGAACAGACCCTGCGCGCCATGAGCCAGCTTCGCGAGCCCGGGGCCTTTAACGACATCACCGTGGCGACGCGTAATGGACGCGCGATTCGCTTGGGTGACGTCGCGTATGCCGAGGATGGGACGCAGGAACGCCGTTCCCTGAGCCGCGTCAATGGCGTTCCAGCCGTGACCGTCGAAGTGCGGCGTCAGTCTGGGGCCAGCACGGTGGATGTCATTGAACGGTTGCGCGGGGAACTCGAAACCATTGAGCAACAGCTGCCGGGCGACGTGGAAATGCTCGTGCTCGGCGACCAGTCCCGCTACATCTATGACGCGCTGGATGAGATTCACAAGCATTTGATCATGGGCAGTATTCTAGCGTCCCTTGTGGTGCTTCTCTTCCTGCGCAACTGGCGGGCGATGCTTCTGGCGGCCGCGGCCATCCCCACTTCGCTTATCGCCGCCTTCGGCATGATGTGGTTGATGGATTTCTCGCTCAACACCGTCACCATGATGGCCCTCGTGTTGATGATTGGCGTGGTTATCGACGACTCGCTCGTCGTTATCGAAAACATATACCGCGTGGGCGAGGAAATGCGGTTGTCCGCGGCCGAGGCCGCCCGGGCCGCCATGCGCGACATCGGCATGCCCATTGTGGCCACGACGCTGTGTCTGGTGGCGGTGTTTCTTCCCGTGTCGTTCATGTCGAGCATCTCGGGGCGGTTCCTGTTCCAGTTTGGTCTGACCGCGACGGTGGCCGTGCTGGTGAGCACCCTTGTCGCCTTCACGCTGGCGCCTGCCCTGGGCGCGCGGCTCTTGGGATGGGAGCAGGGACATAGCGGGGCTCAATCGCTCTCAAAACACACCCGGATCTTCGCGGCCATCGATTCGTTCTATAGCTCGGCGCTGAAGACGGCCATGAACCACCGGCTGGCGGTGGGACTGCTGGCCGGAGCCATTATGTTTTCGGCCGTGTTGATTTATCCCTTGGTCCCACAGGAATACACCCCCGGTGATGTGGACGAAGGAGAGATCGAAGTGGTGGCCCGGACCCCCGAAGGGGTGAGCATGACCGCCATGGACGAGGTCGCC
>PUOI01000454.1 GCA_003552765.1 Candidatus Hydrogenedentota bacterium
CGGGATAGAGGCTCATCCCACGCGTTGCGCTGACGGTTGGCGATGGGCTGCATGTTGGGGAGCGGATTACCCGCGAGATCCACCACGCGCACGGCCAGCTCGACCTGCTCCGTTTCGGGGGACGCGCGGCCCTCGCTCCGAAAATCCAGTTCCTCGGCTGGGGCAAGTTCGCTCTCCTCGTCCAGCGGAACCGCCTCGACTGGCTCGTCCGGCTGCTGAACGAGACCTTCGTCTTCCGGGGCATCCTCGGGCGCGCCGCACCCCGCGAGCAAGGCGGCGGCCAGAAGCGCCAAGCCAAGTGTGGCGATCGGGCGCCGCTGGGATTTGGGGGAGTGGGGTGTAGCGAGCAACGGCCTCTCCTTCGGTGTTGTATAGTGCATTCAAGCGGACCGGTTCAGGATACCGCAACTACGTTGTTCGCGCCAACCCCGTTGCGGCGCGATTAGCCAAATTGATACGATCCAAGGTTTGGGGAGAAGGGTGGACTATGAAGCTAGGCATCATCGGATTCGCGCGGTCGGGCAAGACAACCGTGTTCAACGCCATCACTGGCAGTCACGCGGCCGTAGGCGCTTTCGGCAGCCGGGGCGCCAATCTGGCGGCCATCAAGGTTCCTGATGCGCGGGTGGACGCGTTGGCCGCGATCTATGCGCCCAAGAAGAAGACCTACGCGGAGTTTCAATTCGTCGACGTGGCTCCCAACGAAACGGGGGAAGACGCGAAGGCCCTGGACAGCGCGGCCCTGACGGAGTTGAAGAACGCCGACGCGTTGGTGCATGTCGTGCGCGCGTTTGAAAACGAGGAGGTGTTGCACCCCCTGGACCGGGTAGATCCCGTCGCGGACTGTCAGGCCTTGGAGGAGGAACTGCAGCTCGCCGATTTCATCGTGATTGAGCGGCGGCTCGAACGCAAGGCGAAGGAAGGCAAGCGCGACCGGGAATATGACCTTCTGAAACGGTGCATGGCTCACATCGAAACGGGCGCTCCCTTGCGGACCCTGGACCTGTCCGAGGTGGAACGCAAGGAACTCGCCGGGTTCAGCTTCCTTTCCATGAAGCCGATCATGCTTCTTGGGAATTATGGGGAGGCGGCCATCGGCCAGGACGATCCCGCGGGGCTTCAAGGATACGCCGATGAGCATGGCCACACCCTGATCGAGCTATGCGGCGAGATGGAAACCGAGGTCACAAGCCTGTCCGAGGAGGAGCGGGCCGCATTCCGCGAAGACTTGGGCCTGGGCGAGGAATCCAAGACCCTGTTCATCCAAACCGCCTACGGCATGCTCGGGCTCATGAGTTTCTTGACCGCGGGCGCTCCAGAGGTCCGGGCGTGGACCATCCCCAAGAATACCAAGGCGGTGGACGCCGCGGGCGTCATTCACAGCGACATTCAGCGGGGCTTCATCCGGGCGGAAGTCGTGCACTTCGACGATTACATGGCCGCGGGCTCCATGGCCAAGGCGAAGGAAGCGGGTAAGGTGCGCTTGGAAGGCAAGGAGTACATCGTGAAGGATGGCGACATCATCCACTTCCGCTTCAACGTGTAGCCAGGCGTCCGGAGGAGCCGTTCCGGAAAACACAAGCGCCGCGTCTAGGCGCGGGAAAGGATTCCGTTTTCCATGACGGACCAGAGCAGACTCAACTTGGCCCAAAGCGAGGCCAATGTGAAGACATTGCTTGAGATTTGCCGGCGGCCTGGCCGCATTCTCATTCTGATGCAGAACAACCCGGATCCCGACGCGCTAGCTAGCGCCATGGCCTTGCGCGAACTCATCCACGCCGGCTTGCGCAAACGCGCCGTGATCGGTTACGGGGGTGTGTGCGGGCGGGCGGAGAACCGGGCCATGATGAACCTGCTCCGCATCGAGGCGCGCTTCGTGAAGCCGGAGAGCGTGCGAGATTACGGCACGGTGTGTCTTGTGGACGCCCAACCCATGGCGGGGAACAATGCCGCCACAACCGAGGACGCCGCCGATGTGGTCATCGATCACCACGAAGTGCCGGAAAAGGCCTCCTACCGGCCCGAATTCGCCGATATCCGTCCCGAGTATGGGGCTACCTCCACGATTCTCTATGAATACCTGCTTGCAGCGGAGCACCCCATTTCCAACGACCTGGCCACGGCCTTGTTCTATGGCATTCAGTCGGATACGCAGGAACTCGGACGGGAGGCTTCCCCCGCGGACGTGGTGGCGTTTCAAGAGTTGTTCGTCAAGGCGGACACAAAGAAACTGAGCCGGATGCGCCGCGCCCCCTTGCCGCGCGAGTACTTCGAGATGCTTCACGAGAGCCTGGCCAACTGTATGGTCGCCGACAAGACCGTCATCAGCATGATTCGTCACAGCGAACATCCCGACATCTTCGCCGAGGTCGCCGACCTCATGCTGCGGCTCGAAGGCATGCGGTGCAGCATATGCTATGGGAAATGCGGTGACACCATTTACTTGTCGGTGCGCAGCGTCGATGGCCGCACCAACGCGGCGGAGCGTATCGTCCGCGTTGTGCGCGGGCTGGGCAGCGGCGGCGGCCACCGCACCATGGCGGGCGCGCAAATCCCGGCAGGCGGCCAGCCTGAACAGCGCCTTGACGCCGTCTACAAACGCATCCTGGAGCAGTTCGCGCCCGACCACCCGCCACGGCCGTTGTTCGTTGAACCCGCTCCAATCTGACCTCCCCAGCCTACGCTCACCCGCCATTCCCACGGTTTGGTAGGAGTTGGCTGCCCATGGCTCGGCCTCATACGGGGAGCGGCCAGATATCCTGCCGTCAAATCTACAAAAACCCACCGCTATGTAGGAACGCAATTCAAAACCCTACATAATCGTGGGTTTTCGAGACCTTTCCAGACAAAACTTGAACGCTTATCGTTGCTTGCAGGCGCTTTCCCGCGACGGATATAGTGTTCGTAACTCATTGTGTATCAGTTGTTTAGAACCCTGGACACGGCTGAGAACCGTTTCCTCTTTTGGTTTTGGCACGGCCTTTGCTGTATAGCCAGCCAGCGGGCGGCCCACTCCTATGAAACCCACGAATGAGAGGGTTGCGGGGGATTGGAAACAGCGGTATACTCCGGCCCACCTCACCCCCAAAACATTCACACAACATAGAGAGGGCGCACCCGTGAAGAAAGTGGAAGCGATTATCAAGCCGTTCAAGCTCGAAGAAGTCAAGGAAGCATTGGCTGGCGTGGGTATCCAAGGGTTGACGGTATCCGAGGTCAAGGGGTTTGGGCGGCAGAAAGGCCATAAGGAGCTGTATCGCGGGGCGGAATACGTCGTTGAGTTCCTCCCCAAGGTTAAGCTGGAGATCGTGGTGAGCGACGATAACCTTGAGCAAGTCATCAAGGCCATCGTTGACTCCGCCTCCACGGGCCGGATTGGCGACGGCAAGATTTTTGTATCGCCGATTGAGGATGCTGTGCGTATCCGGACGGGCGAGTCCGGCGATATCGTTATCAGTTAACCAGTCCCTGGCCAGCCTTTCGCACCACGTTATGTTCAGCGCCGCCTTTCCAGGCGGCCATTCCCGCGCCGGCGCCGCCGGTAGTAGTATTGCACCCTAGAAAAGGAGGCCCTTCATGCAACGCGACAATTCACCCAAGGATGTCTTGGAGTTAGCCCAGAACCACCACGTACGCTTCGTGGACCTGCGCTTCATGGACTTCCCCGGTCTAATGCAGCACTTCACGATCCCCGTGACTCACCTCGAGGAGGACCTCTTCGAGGAGGGGTTGGGCTTCGATGGATCAAGCATTCGAGGCTGGCGGTCCATTCACGAGAGCGACATGCTCGTGCTGCCGGACCCCAAGACGGCCACGCTGGATCCCTTCTCGGAGATTCCAACGCTTATCCTGTACTGCAACATTCTGGACCCAATCACCAAGGAACGCTATAGCCGGTGCCCGCGTTGCGTGGCTCAAAAGGCCGAGAACTACATGGTCTCGACGGGGCTTGCCGACACAGCCTACTTCGGACCCGAGGCCGAGTTCTTCATCTTCGACGATGTACGTTACGATACCCAGTCCAATTGCGGGTACTACTTCGTGGACAGCGTCGAGGGCATCTGGAACTCGGGCCGGGAAGAATACCCCAATTTGGGACACAAACTCCGGCACAAGCAAGGCTATTTCCCCACCCCGCCCTCTGACTCCATGCAAGACATGCGAAACGAGATGGTGGAGGTGATGATCCAGTGCGGATTGGACGTGGAATGCCACCACCATGAAGTGGCCACGGCCGGCCAGGCCGAGATCGACTTGCTCTTCGACAGCATGACGGCCATTGCCGACAAGCTCACCATGTACAAGTACATCTGCAAGA
>PUOI01000019.1 GCA_003552765.1 Candidatus Hydrogenedentota bacterium
AACCATCCGCTGAAATGAATGCCCGGCGCGGTCACGTGCGAGGCGCGGGACGCGAAGTCATAATCGCGCCAGAACGCATCGTACGCGGGATGCGCTTGCCAACGCTCCTTGATGTGTTCCAAGCCCTGC
Organism: Candidatus Hydrogenedentota bacterium; assembly: GCA_003552765.1. GTDB lineage: Bacteria > Hydrogenedentota > Hydrogenedentia > Hydrogenedentales > SLHB01 > SKRY01. The sequence goes on from PUOI01000019.1 coordinate 130, forward strand.
ATTTCGAGCCAATTCTCCACCGCCGCCTTGCGCCACACACCACCCTGGTACGCTAGCTGACCATAAAACTCCGATGCAGCCACGGCGATGAACTGGGCTTGTACGTCCGCTCCGGCCGCGGCGAGAAACAACTGCGTCAACCCTAGGGCCGAGCCGCCCCGCGTGCCCACCGCGCCGTTGGACCAGTCCTCTTCCCGGATCCAGTCGACGGTATCCACTCCGTCTTGCCGCTCGCCCCACCCATCATCGGCGAACGCGCGATCCTCTCCCCCGCTCCCGCCACGGCCCCGCGTGTCCTGGATGACCAGGGCCATCCCCAACGGCAGAACTTGTTCCGCCCAGGCTGGACCCATCTCCCGGCCATAAACCGAACGCGCGAGGATGGCGGGATAGGGACCGTCGCAACCGGCGGGCAAGTAGTAGTCCGTCTCCAGCTCCACCCCGTCCCGCATGGGGACCATGACCGTGCCGGCTGGCGAAGGGAGTTCCGCGCCAGCGACACAGGAAAGTAAAAGCGTTACACAGACGGCTGAAGCTGCTACAAAGGACCATTTACGCATTGTGCATGTTCTCCTCTCGAAGGGGGCGGCCCAAAGGGCCGGGGGATGTAAACACACCGCGCACCGCCTCATCACACGATTGGGGCTCCTCTTGTGTGTTACGCCACAAGCGGGGTATACTTTCTTTTGGGAGCGGTGGTTCGTTCCTCCAGCCGTCCTCACGGCGATCATAACCGGTATGGCAAAGAGTTGTCCATGAAGATATTCACAGCATTCCCGAGCGTACTGAAGAACGTTGGCGCCTTGACAATAGGAACAGTTGGCGTCCTTGCTCTTCTCTGTGTTTTGCCGCATGCGGAAGCAGAGAATGCCAACACCCCTTATGGCGATCCAGACGAATGGCTGCGGGATGAAGGGGAGATGTACGACATCGTTCCCGAAGATGAGGAACGGGAATCCATTCGGCTAGCTCATCGGGCGATGGCCACGGAGTTCGAGATTATTGCCTATCCCCGCTCCGCGGAGGAGTCCCCTCGCAGCCTGATCCCCATTCTGGAACAAGCATTTTTGGCCATTGATCGCGTGGAAGAACTTTTCAGTACCTGGCGGACGCAGAGTCAAGCCAGTTATGTCAACAATAATGCCGCCGAACGGCCGGTGCCCGTAACCCCGGAATTCTTTGACCTAGTAGCGAAGGTGAAAGACTATTGGGAACGGACGGATGGCGCGTTTGATATTACAGTAGGTCCCCTAATGGAAGTATGGGGGCGTTACGAGGATCAGGAGGCCGTCCCCTCTTCCGGCGAACTGGAGCGCATTGTCAACGCGATCGGCATGGACAAAGTTATTCTAGATGAGGAAGAACGCACAATCGCGTTTACCTCCGCCGATGTCCGCCTGGATTTTGGAGGTATTGGAAAAGGCTACGCCGTGGACAAAGCGGGCGAAGTGCTTGAAGAGTACGGCGTGGACGCGGCGTTGATCCACGGCGGCACGAGCAGCTTCCTCGCCATGGGCGCTCCCCCAGGCCGGGACGCGTGGAGAGTAAGTATTCGACATCCATATAGTCCGGATGATACCATAGACGTGGTGGAGCTGCGCGACGAATCGCTGGGCGCATCGGGAAGCTTTCTCAACCTGATGCGGGCCGGAGAGGAAGAGGTGAGCGACATCGTGGATCCTCGCACCGGCCAGCCCGTGCGGGAGATGCTCACCGTCTCGGTGGTAGGCTCCAACGGAACACAAACCGATATTCTCGCGACAGCGTTCATGGTCATGGGACCGGAAGCCATACGAGCCTATTGTGAGGCGAATCCCGGCGTGCGGGCTATCGTCTTGGCGAAACCCGAGAAGGGCGCTGTGTCGCCGGAGTGGGTGAACTTCTCAGAGAAAAAGGATTAGAAGACTATGGCAAGCAACGTAACGAGACGCGACTTTCTGAAGACGGCCGGCGTAAGCGCCGGCGTAATGATGGCCGCAGGGTACTCACCCTTTTCTTACGCGGCGAATGACAAGATTCACGTGGCAAAGATCGGCTGCGGCGGACAAGGTCTATTTCGCCATATGCGCGATGGGCTGCGCCTGACCGAAGATATCGACGTGGTAACCGTTTGCGACGTGTACGAGCCCAATCTGCGGCGTGGCCAGCAGACGGCGGAGGGCATGAGAAACGGCGAAGTGACGGCGTACTACGACTATCGTGAGCTGCTCGAAAACGAAAACGTGGACGCCTTCGTCATTTCGACCTCCCAAGACGCGCACTACCAGCCGGTGATGGACGCGCTGGATGCCGGTAAGTATGTCTTTTGCGAGAAGACCCTGACGTACGACGAGGACCTCGCCGCCGGCATTCAAAGGTCCCGTGACATCGTGGAGAAGTGCCACGAGACCGGGCTGTTTTGTCAGGTCGGCCACCAGCGCCGGTACAACCCCCAGTACCTCAAGGCGGTGTGGCTCGCGCGCAACGAACGAAGCCTGGGACGCATCAACTACTTGCGCGCCCAGTGGCACCAGAACCCGCGCGACGCATGGCGGCGCCCGGTCGATCCCGGCTACGAGTTCAACGAGCAAGAAGCGCAGTTCATTGATGACCTTGAACGGCACATGAACTGGCGGCACTATCCGGAGCGGTCGGGCGGTTTGATGACGGAGTTCACCGCGCACCAAGTGGATATCTGGACCTGGTTCCTGGGAACCATGCCTAAGCGGGTATGGGGTTCTGGCGGCACGGATTACTGGCGGGACGGCCGCGAAGTGGTCGACAATGTCGCCCTGACCTATGAGTATGAACTCAGGGGCACGGAACTCGGCTTCAACGATATTCCGGAACGGACGGCGGAACTGGAAGAAAACTTCCTCGAGCTTGCCCGGCCATACACGGTCCGGGGCAACTACAGCTGCCTCTTGGCCAACGCCCATGGCGGCATCGAAGAGTACATCTACGGCGACTTGGGTACGTTCGAGTTGAGCGAGCGGGGCGACAACTTGGAGGGCTGCTATCTCCTTGGCGAGCCCGACACGCAAGACATCGGCGAAGCCCAGGAAGCTGAGCAATTGGATCAAGAAGAGGGAGTGGACATGGAAGAGGTGGCCGACGCAATCGCCGCGGGCGAGACGCTTGGCCTGCCGCCGGATGCCTACCGCGATCCCATGCCCATCCGGGTGGTCGAGGAGCGGTCTCCCAGCCATCTGCAGTTCGAGGCCTTCGCCAAGTGCATCAAGGAAGGCGGGAAGCCCTACAACAACGAAATGGTGGGCCACCTCACGGTCGTCGCTGTACTAAAAGGGTTGGAGTCGGTTCGCGAAGAAACAGTGGTCGAGATCGATCCTGCGCTGTACGAATTTGATTTCGACACACCGGATCCCTATCAGTGCGTGTACGTCGCCGACCCCGAGTACGCCGATGACGACGAGCAGGGGCTGGACGTCTAAGCGCCTCCTTGCCAGCTGTAACAAGAGCCCAATCCCGAGCCCGGCGGATACGAGTCCGCCGGGCTCTTTGCTTTCAAAACGTAACGGCTGTTTGACGCGGCGGGAATATCGCGGCCTTGTTCTAAGTTGTCTCGCATAGAGGTAAATCACTATAATGGGGCTACACAAACCCTCCTCGCATAGGGGAAGCGAGGTCCTTTCGCTTTTGTGACTAACCTCAAGAATCCACAACAACCACCATGCAAAGGAGGATTGACTCTTATGGTGCAAACTGCTTCGACCATGATGCCCCTAGGTACGGAAGCGCCTCCGTTCTCGCTGCCCGATACGGAAGGAAAGACCGTATCCCTCTCAGACTTCGAGGGATCCAAGGGGTATCTGATCATGTTCATCTGCAACCACTGTCCCTACGTCAAGCACGTGCAGCAGGAGCTGGCCCGCCTGGGCAAGGAATACCAGGACAAGGGCGTGGCCGTGATCGCCATCAGCTCGAATGACGTGGCGAATTATCCCGACGACAGCCCGGAGAAGATGGCCGAGGAGGTCAAGACCCAAGGGTACACGTTCCCGTACCTCTATGACGAAACCCAAGAGGTGGCCAAGGCCTATGGAGCGGCGTGCACGCCGGATTTCTTCCTGTTTGACGGGGACAAGAAGTTGGTATACAGAGGCCAGCTCGACGACAGCCGGCCCGGCAACGACAAGCCGGTGACGGGCGCGGATCTCCGCGCGGCCTTGGATGCGGTCGTGGCGGG
>PUOI01000279.1 GCA_003552765.1 Candidatus Hydrogenedentota bacterium
ATCGCATCCTCAATGTTAACCAAGGCTTCTTCCTCGGTCTCGCCTTGGGACCAGCAGCCGGGCAAGCCTGGAACCCAAACCGCCACGCCTTCGTCCGTGTGCTTCAAGGCAACCTTGTATTTCATCAGACACCTCCGTCGTCATTATACCTGCCGCGCGGAGCTTTCCGAACTCATGGCCGCTCGATGCCCCCCTCAGCCGTTGCCGGGTTTCGTGCGGGCGAGGGCGTGGGAAGCGATGGCCTGGCGCACGCGGTAGACGCGCTCGTCGGCGGGATCAGGCCGTACGATGGCGCCTTTGCCGTCGGCAATGCCGATGACGCGGGCCGGCCGGCTGATGCTATCCACGATGACGTCCCCTCCCCGGCCGATGAGTCCGCCCGCGACCACGTCCACGCCGTTCCAGTTGGCGCGGCCCATGTGCGTGTCGACAAGGCGTTTCATGGCGATGCGTTCCAGGGCCGTGGCGGCGAGGCTGGGCCGCATGTCCACGCGCACCACCCGGATGCCCCGTTCTTCCGCGGCGGGCACCGCCTCGGGATGCAGTGAGCCGATGCCGCCATCGTAAAGCAGTGTGGCGTGCTCCATCTCTGAGACGTGATCGGCGGTAATCGCCGGTTGCCGGGGGGAGAGGGAGATGACGGCCTCGGCCGTGCGGACGGCTTCCTCCAACGGCATCCGCTCCGCGCCGGGGATGGAGGCGTCCGGGGCCGCATCACTGGCCACGGCGACATGAGCGCCGGCCTCCACGAAGTCCCCGGCCGCGCGCAGCACAAGGGGAGACGAACCCGTTATCGCGAGCCTCCGGCCGTGAAGTTGTCCGCCGAGAAGGAACGTGATTTGGGCGCACGTGGTGCGGGCCCACATTTCGTGGTCGAGATAAGTGAGCAAGACCGTGCTTTTCAGCGCCTCCGTGGGCGCGGGCCGGCCGCCGGGATCCAGCAGCACGTAATCCACCAGTCCGTCGATGGTCTCTAGCACCTCGGCGAGCCGATCGGGTTCCGCCAGCATGATGTTGGACATCGCGCAGCCATAGTTGGTGTCCACGAAGGGCGAGACGCACGTGAGTTGGTGCGGACTAACGACGACGTTAAAGACCGATTCCTGGGCGTATTTCCGGCTCTTCTCGCGCAGTTCAAGGGCGCGCTCCCGGACTTGGCCGAGGAAGTCCTCGGGGACGGCGCGGCCCGTGGCGGCGATGTCGACCCGGACGGCCCCACGGGGACCCTCCGCCGCGATCTCGGCCGCGATCTCCTGCACCAGCTCTTCCGGGGCGTTGATCTGGTCGCGGGCGCCGAGGCGCAGGATGAGTTCGCGCACGTCGATGCCCGCCTCAACCGCGGCCCGCGTCACCCGGCCTAGGAAGGAGGAGTGGAACTTCGCCCGCCCGGTGGTCACCCCAATGGCGGAGCGCCCGGTCTGGTGAAGCAGCGGCCGGATGTAGGCCTCGCCCACATCGAGCAACGCGTTGATGTCCGCCTCCGGCAGCAGCCCGCGCTTCTGCAGCATGGCCGCCAACACCTCGGTCACGGCGTTGCCCTCCGAGCGGCCCATGCCTTGCAGGGAAGCATCGAGGATGGTGGCGCCGTGTTCCATGGCGGTAAGGCTGTTGGCGATGGCCATGCAGAGGTTGTCGTGGCCATGAAAGCCGAGGCGGATGTCCGTCCGCTCCTGAGCCGCGGCGAGGTACGCCTTCACGTCCTCGGGCAGCATGCCGCCGGCGGAGTCCACCAGACAGAGGACATCCGCGCCATAATCCGCGGCTTGCCGAGCCCGCGCGCCGAACTCGGCCGGGGGTACGGCGTAGGATTTCATCAGGTTGGAGGACACGGTCAGGCCAAGTTTCTTGGCCAAGGCGATATAGGGTTCCGCCTCGTCAAGCTCGGTGATGTTCGTGCCGATGCGCACGAAATGAAGCCCGCAATCAGCGCCTAGCCGGAGGTCATCCTCCGTGCCCACGCCGGGGATGAAGAATACGCCAAAGCGGGCTTCTTTGAGCACGTCCGCAGCCGCGCGCAAGTAGCCCTCATCCGTCGAGGCCTGGTCGCCCTTGCCCGCGCGCGCCGCGCCCAAGCCGAGGCCGTGGCCCAGCTCGATCACCCGAATCCCCGCCGATTCCAAGGCGGAGGCGATCAGGGCCGTGTCCTCGGCCGTGAACTGAAAATCGATGGTGTAGGACCCGTCACGCAGCGTGGTGTCCAATAGCTCTACGGGATACGTCATAATACGCCTATCTTACCCCGCCGCGCGGCATTACGCAACAGCGCTTCGCAACTCCACCAAGGTTATGGGAGGGCCTGAAATTCGATTTTCCGGGTGTCCGAGACTCGACGGGACGCATCCAAGATTTCCAAGGAAATCAGATTCCCTTCCGCGTCGTAATCCAGAATAACCCCCGGTTTCTCCTCGTCACTTTCACTCACAGTCGAGCCTTCGCTGAACACCACTGTCAACGTGTCCGTGGAGCCATCATAGGCGATCTTCACGGAGTTTCCCTCCAGTATTTGTCGATCTTGCTAGTCCGATAAACTGTCACAAGCTCTGCAGGCTCCCGATCCGTGTCGACAACAGCCCGCACAAGATACATCTTCCCGCCGAGCTTCATACATGATTGTAACACCTCTCGTCCCCGTCGGACGGGTAATCGCTGTTCTGGCGCCGACAACACCGCCTCCACTGTCGCACCGTCAATACCGCGTCGCTCCATTTCCCATGCAGCATGAAAAGTAATTTTGTATGCATCAACCGGCTTGGCATCCACTATCTTTCTTTAACCCTTAAAAGTGCGAGCAACCGTTTGAATGGATATGATTGACATAATTTACAAGATGGGAGGCGATCTTTATCCATCCTGTTAATCTTGTAAATCATGTCCAAACACTGCTACTCCTCCGCTTCCTCCAGCGAGAACCCGGTGTTGCCTTCGGCGCGGAACGTGTCGAGTTCATTACCCGGCCCAAGGAGGAGCGCAGCGTCGCATCCACCGCCTTGGTCTTCGCGCCGGACCGTGTTGTCCTCCAGCGTCACGCCGCGGCTGCTCATGATGTAGATGGCGCCCGCCATGTCAGGCCGGTGAGGATCCACACACGTCCCCGTGATCGTGTTGCCGCGAATCGCGATGTTGTCCGTGGCGGCCACGAAAATGCCCGAACTATTGCCGCCGCGAATGGTGTTGTTCTCGATGGTCACATCCCGTATGACGCCGGGCTCGGGCGGAAACGCGTGATTGGCGAGATAGGCGGAGACCATGATGATGCCCTCGCTCGGCGGATTCCGGAGTCCCACGTTCTCGAAGGTGTTGTTGCGCACCACGACGTCCCGCGCCGCGGTGCTCTCGAAGAAGTGGGCGATCTCCGTCATGACGAAGATGCCCGCCGTCGTGCTGTTCTCGAAGTGGCAATCCTCGATGATGGCGTCATGCGTCTGGATGAGAAATCCGCGCGCGCGATTGTCCCGCACGCGGACATTCGAAATCCGCGCCTGGGCCAGCCGGCTCACGGTGCCGATGACATCGCCCTCGACGGTATCCGCGGGCACGGGCGCCGCAAACCGGACGCGGCACACGTTGTCCGGCAATTCCTCGACGTCTTCCACCTCGCCGGCGCCATGGGGGAGGAGGGTTTCGTGGCTGAGAAACTCCATGCGCTCGCCGGGGTGGGGCGTATCCCGCATTTCGAGGTTATGCTGCGCCGTGACCGTGTGCTCGTCTTCAATGGCCTGGATGGTAAGGTAGAGGCCCGCCTTGATGTTCGTGGCGTCATCGCCCATCCGCTCGAACAGACAGTCCTCGATTCGGATGGTTCCCGTGCATCCGCTGAAGTGGCTGCCGTCGGCGTTGGCCGAGACCAAGCGCCCGCTGTCCGGCGGTACGCGCACGGCGCTGTCCCGGAGCGTTATGTTGTGCGTGCGGATCCCGACAAAGCCCATGCCCGGCGTGTGATGCACCGTCACGTTTTCAACCGTTACGTCCTCGCAATCCACGAAGGTGAACGCGTTGAAGTCGTAGACCTGGTTACGCAAGACCGCCCAATACCCCGGCTCGGGTATTCCCGCCCAATCATGCACATGGACGCGCAGGACCTGTTCGTCCACCTTTTCCGTTTGCGTGACGCCATCGTACTGATCAATACCCCCTATGCGAGGCAACCGTGTTTCCGGATCAAAATCTTGGTACGCATCGACCTGTTCGGCGCCCTCGACCGGGAACTCGGGCTCCACGCGCACATCGAAGTGCGTGTCGCCGACGTCAACGACCTCGCCTTGCATGAACAAGGGTTCATCCCAATCGATGGTCAGGTCGCGCACGGTGAG
>PUOI01000009.1 GCA_003552765.1 Candidatus Hydrogenedentota bacterium
GGGGGGGGCCTGGCTCCGGCCAAAGTTCTTCAATTCGCCCGCGGCCATCTGGCATATGGAGTCCAGCGCCGAAAGGATGACAGGCACGGAGTCATACACGCCGATGATCTCGATACCCCGCGCCATGATATAGTCTCCCCCAAGCACGGCGGTGTGGTTGTCCCATTGCGCGTTCAGGGAGCGTTGCCCCCGGCGCGTCTCGGAGCTGTCCACCACGTCGTCATGCACAAGGGCGGCCAAGTGCAGCACCTCCATACCCGTGGCGAGGCTGACGAAATAGTCCACATCACGGGCGCCGCTCGCGCCAGCGGACAATAGGCACAAGGCCGGACGCAGCAGTTTGCCGCCCATGGCCGGCGGCTTCAGGTCGCGGCCATGCACCAAGGCCAAGGCCTCGCCCCACAGTTCGCCGAGGCGGGCTTTCACCTGGTCCAACTCGTGCTTCACGGGCCGGTATAATTCGTCCAAGATCATCATCGTAGGCATTGGCGGTAGTTTAGCACACTCTTTCGCGCGGGGTCGATTGCGTGTCCGCGTCCATTGGGGGATCGGGGAATACTTTACTTCGACTATCAGTTTAGTATACAATAAACAAGCCGGTGGGGGAAACATATTTGGGTCGGCGGCCGCTCGCGGGCCAAGCGCACCCCAAAAACCCGTATTCTCCCTTGCGCTGGGCCATCAGAGCAAGGGAGCTGAATCCAAGAATAGAAAGGATGAGACCATGAACGTATTCGACGACAACAGCCTGAGTATTGGACGGACTCCACTAGTCAACCTGAAAAAGCTCACCCAGGGCCTCAAGGCGAAGGTGTACGCCAAGATTGAAGGCCGGAACCCCGCCTACTCCGTGAAGTGCCGGATTGGCGCCTCAATGATTTGGGACGCGGAACAGCGCGGCATTCTCAAGCCGGGGGCCACGGTGATTGAACCGACCTCGGGCAACACGGGCATCGCCCTGGCCTATGTGTGCGCCGCCCGCGGGTACCGGTTGATCTTGACCATGCCCGAGACCATGAGCTTGGAACGCCGGATGATGCTGAAGGCCTTCGGAGCGGAGCTTCACCTGACGCCTGGCGACAAGGGTATGCCCGGCGCGATCAGGGAAGCCGAGCAATTGGCGGACGAGAATCCGGATTGGTTTATCCCTCAACAGTTTAACAATCCCGCCAACCCGGACATCCACCACAAGACCACGGGGCCGGAAATCTGGGACGACACGGACGGCTCCCTGGACGTGTTCGTCGGGGGCGTGGGCACGGGCGGCACAATTACCGGCGTGAGCAGGTACATCAAGAAAGACAAGGGCAAGGCCATCGAGTCCGTGGCCGTCGAACCCGAGGCGGCGCCTGTCCTGTCCGGCGGCGAGCCCGGTCCTCACAAGATCCAAGGGATCGGCGCGGGCTTCAAGCCGGCTGTCCTGGACCTGGGCCTCGTGGACAAGATCGAGACGGTGAGCAACGAGGAGGCCTTTGAGGTTGCGCGCCGGCTCACCCGGGAAGAAGGCATCATCTCGGGGATAAGCTGCGGGGCCGCCGCCGCCGTGAGCTTGCGCCTCGCCGCGCGCGATGAGTATGCTGGCAAGACCATCGTAACGGTGCTGCCGGACTCGGGCGAGCGCTATCTTTCCACGCCGCTGTATCAAGAAATCTGACGCCGTTTGACGGCGCGCGAGCTGGCCAACGCGGTGAAAACGCCGCGGCCGGCTCGTTGTGTCTGGTGGGAACACATTCACAGGAGGACCATCATTTCATGGAATTCAAGACCAAGGCGATCCACGCCGGCCAGGGTCCAGACCCGGCCTACGGGGCCGTCATGCCCCCCATTTATCAGACCTCCACCTTCGCGTTCCGCGACGTGGGCGAGCCGGGTCCGTTCGACTATTCGCGCAGCGGCAATCCAACGCGAAAGGCGCTTCAGGATTGCCTGGCCGCGCTGGAGGGGGGCACGCATGGATTCGCGTTCGGCACCGGCATGGCGGCGGAAAGCACGCTGCTTCTGAGCTACCGCCAAGGCGACCACCTCATCGTCCACGACGACCTCTACGGCGGCACCTACCGGCTGCTCATGGACGTGATCGCGAAGAACGGGGTGGACGTGGAGCTGGTCAATCTGCGCCAGCCCGACAAAGTGGAAGCCGCCATCCGCCCGGGTAAGACCAAGTTGATTTGGATCGAAACCCCGACCAATCCGCTCATGAATCTGGTGGATTTGGGGGCCGTTGCGGAGATCGCCAAGGCGCACGGCATCCTGACGGTGTGCGACAACACCTTCCTCACGCCCTACTTTCAGAGACCGCTTGAATTCGGCGTCGACTTGGTGCTGCATTCCACAACGAAATACATCAACGGCCACAGCGACGTGGTCGGCGGCGCCATCATCGCGAACAGTGAGGAACACGCTGAACACGTGGACTTTCTCCTCAACGCCATGGGGACCTGCGCCGGGCCGCAGGATTGTTTCCTCGTTCTGCGCGGCCTGAAGACCCTGGCCGTGCGCATGGAGGAGCACAACCGGAACGCGTTGCGGATCGCCCAATGGCTGGAGGAGCACCCCAAGGTCAAGGCCGTGCTTCATCCCGGTCTGGAGAGCCATCCCCAGCATGAACTGGCGAAGCGGCAAATGACGGGCTACGGCGGCACGTTCGGCTTTCGCCTGAAGGGCGGACAAGAAGAGGCTTTCCAGTTGTTGCGGAGTGTGAAGCTCTTCACGCTGGCGGAATCCCTGGGCGGCGTCGAGTCTCTCATCGAACACCCGTGGACCATGACGCACGCCTCCATGCCGGACGAGGCCCGCCGGAAGATGACCATCACCGAGGAGGTGATTCGTATCTCGGTGGGCATCGAGGATTGCAACGATCTCATCGCGGACCTTGACCAGGCCATGAGCACGATCTGATGCGCGGACGCCGTATCGCCTTGGCCCGCGATCGCCGGACAGGAGTGCTTCATGCGCTTGCACACACGGCCCTTTGGGGAGTAGGCTGAAGGCCCGCGCTGGGGAGTGGAGGGACACATCAACCCAACCAAACGGAAGGAGGCCCACAGTGAAAGCGGCAGTCATCTACCAAAATGGGGACCTTGATTGTGTGACCGTCGACGACATTCCCGCACCGAAGCCCGCCCCGGATGAAGTGGTGTTGGAGGTCAAGGCGGCGGCCCTAAATCATCTCGACATCTGGGTGCGGCGGGGCCGGCCCGGCCATGAACTGAGCTTCCCCCATCCTTTGGGGTCGGACGCCACCGGCGTCGTGGCCGAAGTAGGGCGGGACGTCCACACCGTGAAACCGGGCGATGAAGTCGTGGTAAACCCCGGCTTGTCGTGTGACACGTGCGAGTTCTGCCGGCGGGGCGATCAGAGCGAGTGCCTTCATTTTGGCATCATCGGCTTGTCGAGTCCCGGGACCTTCGCCGAACGGGCGGCCGTGCCAGCGGTCAACGTGCAGCCCAAGCCGGCCTACTTGACCATCGAGGAAGCCGCCGCCCTCCCGTTGGCTCATCTCACGGCGTGGCGCATGCTGATGAGCCGGGCCCGCTTCGTGCCGGGGGAAAGCGTGCTCATTCACGGCATCGGCGGCGGCGTGGCGCTGGCGGCGCTTCAGTTGGCCAAGCTGGGACATGGCGAAGTGATTGTCACCTCGTCATCGGAAGACAAGCTGGATCGCGCCAGGGAATTGGGCGCCGATTACACCATCAATTACATCACCGACCCCGCCGTCGGCCAGGCAGTCCGCGACCTCACCAAGGGCCGGGGCGTCGATATCGTGATTGACACGACGGGCGCGGAGACCTGGGACATCAACTTCGCCTCGATACGGCGCGGCGGACGCATCGTCCATTGCGGCGTGACGACAGGGGCGGAAGCCTCGGTGAATATCGGCGCCCTCTACTGGAATCACATCAACGTGATGGGCTCGACCATGGGCAGCGAGGAGGATTTCCGCCAACTGCTTGCTGCCGCCTCGGAAGCTGAACTGAGGCCGGTTATCGATTCTGTCCTTCCCTTGGACCAAGCACGCCAGGCCATGGGCCGCATGGAGGAAGGGGAACAGTTCGGGAAGATCGTGCTCGTCACGGATGCGGAGGCGCCTCTGAGTTCACTGACGGCAGCCGAAGAAGAGAATCCTCTTCGCCTGTAAGCCAGCGGACGGCTGGAAGCCCCTGCTGCATCAAGGCAAGACATAGCGAATCAAGGCTGCTCACCATTTGGGGGCTGACAGAGTGCTGCTGGAGCGTCAAGCCTAAACTTGTTGACCGCCAAAGGAAACGCGCCAAGAGGTGGCATGGCCTTCCAGGCCATGGATCAC